>JAPUJS010000397.1 GCA_027296045.1 bacterium
ACCACCCAGGAAGACCCAACCATCCTGTGCCTGGTATATGCGGTGAAGTGCATGTTCACCAACAGCATCCTGGCCGGAGGGTTCGTCGCCCGAGCAGCCCGCTTCACAAGCATACATAAAGGGTGCTTGCACGAGTTGACCACCCTGAGCAAGGGAGGTGGTTACGAAGTCACCGCCGTCGGGAACGCCGCTGCGTTTGCGTTTGAGCAAAGCAAGGACGGCACCAAAACTTGCCGCATATCCTGTGATGTAGTCGATGGCCGATGCCCATCCGTGCAAGACGGGTTTCTTGTCTTTGCCGCCATAGCGCATTTGAACGCCGGTTGCCCCTTGGAGTAAGGGGTCAAAACCCGGACGATTCATCCAGGGACCTGGGCGTGGACCGTTGAAAGCTGTGAGGTTGAGGTAGACGATGTCTGGTTTGCGTTTTTTGACGGTGTCGTAGTCAATGCCCAAATTTTTAGGAACGCCAGGACGAAAGTTGTGAACGATAATATCGGCTGTCTCAACCAGTTTCATGAACGCTTCTTTGCCCGCATCTTCTTTTAAGTTCAGGATGATGCTGCGTTTGCCAGGACTGACTTCCATGGGAAACCAGCTGGAGACACGTGGGCCAAAGTAGGGCACTGGTGGATCGATTTTGATGACTTCGGCACCGTATTCTGCAAGCGTGCGTGCACTGGCAGGACCGGCGAGTACGTTGGAGAGATCCAGAATCCGAATCCCTTCGAGGATGGGTTTTGAAGAGGATGCTGTTTTGCCATTGCTTGATTTGGGTTCGATAGATCCTGTGAATGGTGTTGACGGTTTTGGAATGACGTCTTCGTCAGGTGTTTTGGCAAGCCTGGTTTGTACGCCGAGTTGACGCAGGGGGCCATACTCGGGGTCGTCGATGACAACGGTTAGTGCCGCTTCTTCGGTTTCGGGTTTGTGCAACCAGTCCTGAGATGTGCGCTGAATCGCGCAGGGTACACCGGCTGCTGTGAGAACATCAACCCAGTGTTGTGCGGGTTCGCTTGCAAGTACGGATTCTATGCGCTCTCTGGCTTTTTGGCTCCACTCTTTGGAAAGGTGGGATGAATCGGGGATATTGTTGGTGAGTTCCAAATTTTCGTACAGCGGCACATCGACCATGCCGTCGGCAATGAGGTCGTCGTATACTTCCAGTGCTTTGGCCAGTGACCGGCTGTTGCGGGTGTGACCCGCCGAGATGATGTAGAGCCATTGGCCATCTCCTGCACGGAAGGTGCCGCTGAAAGCCGAGCCTGGGCCACCGAGTTGACGCAGGGCATTTTTGACTGCAGGTTCGCCCACCCTTCGGATTTCCACGTTTGCCTCTTCAATGGCTTTTTGTCGGGATTCAGACAGTGAGCCCGTGCCGTATCGGGCGGGTTTTTCGGCGACCTCTAGGAGGATGACCGCCATTGCAGACATCGCTGCGCCAACGAGAGATACTTCGATGACTTCGCCCTGTCCGGTTTCTTCGCGGGCATAAAGGGCAAGAGTGACGGCAATTGCACCGTGAATGGCACCATAGGTTGACCCCAGTGGCATGGGCGTGTAGATGGGAGGGGCATCAAAGAGTCTGCGTGCGGCCTGGAGATCTGTATATTGTCCTATTGCAGCACTGATGATGCCTTCAAATGCTCGGATGGATGCTTTTTCATCGGTTGAGGCAAAGCCTGGGAGCGAGAGATAAACCAAACCTGGGTTCAGGGCGGTCATTTTTTCTGCCCCTAATCCCAATCGATCCATAACGCCTGGGCGAAAATTTTCAAGGACCACATCTGCCGATTGGATTAAGTTCCTGGCAGTTTCGAGATCATCCGGTTTTTTCAGGTCGAGGGTGATACGTTGTTTGCCCCGGTTGAAGACGCCATTTATCGGCGTATCATAATCGGGTTTCCCCGGGCGGTCGACTTTGATGACTTCTGCACCCTGATCGGCAAGCAGCATACCCGTTAGTGGTCCTGCGATATAATGGCCGAAATCAATGACTCTGATTCCTGTTAATGGGGCTTGTGTGTCCAATTCTGGATTCATATATATCTCCTGTTTGAGGTCGGCATTGACCTGTTCAAGATAATAATTTCAGGGCGCAACAGTACTAAAACCGAATCCGATCTAATTCGTGATATTTGTTTCAAAATGGAGGTGCATGTGTCGGAACTTGAAAAACGTGTGATTCAGATTTTTGAGGCATATGATCAGCAGGGTATTCATCGAACAGGAACGGTAGGAGATAAGGAGAACGCCGATTGGTTGGCAGAACAGGTGAGATCCATGGGGCAGGAGCCTCAATGGACCTGTTTTCCGCATTTGAGAGTGGATCCCATTTTGTCTGAGCTTCAAATTGGCGATCAAAAGATAGAGGGGCTTCCTTTTTTTGACGGTGCTTTCACCGATGGCAATGGTGTGATTGGGCGTCTTGGTGGGTTAGAGGATGATGTACCTATTGTGGTTGGACACCATCTCACCAATCGAAATTGGGATACATCTCAATTTGCCGAGGCGCGCAGACAGGGCAAGTTCAAAGCAATGATTGCCATTTGTAAAAGGTCGCGGCCTGGAGATGTGGGCGGATTGACACCGACCAACGCCGAGGATTTCGCGGCACCTTTTGGCCCGCCCGTGTTACAGGTTGCGGATGACGCTGAAGATCGAATTAGGAAAGCTGTCTCTTCGGGCGCAGAGGTTCGGGTTATTGCACAGGTGGAGAGAACAGAGGTTGAGGCGTTGAATGTTGAAGTGCGGATGAAAGGAAAAGATTCAACATTGTCGCCTCTGGTGGTTATTACACCGCGAAGTGGCTGGTGTCACTGTGCGTCTGAACGCGGAGGAGGGATTGCATGTTGGCTGGAGACAATACGCGCATTATCTGGAAATCAGCCAGAGCGCGATGTCTGGTTTGTTGCAAGCACAGGGCATGAACTGGGGCATTTAGGATTGGATTATTTCTTAGAAAATCATCGTGCGCTGATTGAAGATGCTTATACCTGGATTCATTTGGGTGCGAATTTTGCTGCTGCAAATCGGCCGTCTATTCGTCTTCAGGCTTCCGATACGGAGTTAAAGCAGTTGGTTTTTCAGGCCATCGAAAATTTGAATATTCCCTCTGTTGCGTTCACGCCCATCGGTTCACGGCCCAGTGGTGAAGCCCGAAATATTTTCGATGGAAATGGCCGTTATATTTCGCTCTTGGGAGATGGTAATCGATTGTTTCACCACCCGGAGGATCGGTGGCCCGATGCGGTTGATCTGGATAAGATTGTTGGCCTTATCGGTGCGTTTACGAAGTTAGCCGGTAGATTGGCACATGCAAGCTGAAGCTTCTTAGCCTGCTTTCCCCCCGTCTGACTATTTGAGCTCAAATTTCAGACAGGAGCTTTTGGAGATACCGGGCGTTGTTCCGCATTCCGATCTCCGGCTCAGGTAAGTCCTCCTGCCAGTATTTTTCGTACTCATCAGTCAGGAAACCTTCGTATCCTATGGATTTCAGCTTGGCCAGAAGCCTTTTAAGGTCGATGTTTCCCTCGCCTAAGGGTAGCTTGATGAGCGTCCCGGTTTTTCGGTTGGTGATGATGTGGTCTTTGAGGTGGACGTGCTGAATAAAGGGGCGTAAGATATCGACGGATTCGTCTATGTCTTCCACGCCAAAAAGGTCGATAAAAGCATAATCAAAAATAACACCCACATTGTCCATGTGGATCTCTTCGACCATTTTTAAGGTCTCTTCTGCACCCTGGGTCATAGAGCCGCCGTGGTTTTCCACGCAAATCCAAACGTCCAGGTCGCGGGCGAAGGCGGCTGCTTTTTTCAGGCCGCTTTTTGTTCTTTCCCAGGCTTCCTCATAGGTATATCCCTCCGGCGGCAGGATGCCCTTGTATCGGACCCGCTTGCAGCCCAGTTCATGGGCGATTCGGATCACGTTCTGATATCCTTTGAGCATGTCGTCTCTGACTTCCTCGCGCACGAGATCCAGATAATATGAGGTGAGACAGACAATCTCCATCCGATTCTCCTTCGCCTTCTCCTGGATGTTTTCCCCTGTCGAAGCCGCGTAGTTCTCCGGATCAATGTGTCCGTCGTGATCACATCGGATCTCGATTCCTTCATAGCCGATTTCCTGGAAGAAATCCATCGCCTGGAAGATGTCCATCTTCGGCACACCCATTGTATGTCCGGCCAGTTTCATTTTATGCCCCTTCTTCGGAGATCACTGGCGAGGTATACGGCTTTGCTTTCGTAACCCATCTGTCTATGCCTCCTCGTGCCCGTCTGGATGCAATCAGACGTGATGATTGTCTATCTGTTCGTACGTACCGCCGTAGATGAAGTCTTTCATAACATCTTTAGCCAGGAACTCGTGGATACCCCAAATCGACCCGACTCACCTCGTCAAGCTGCTGGATCTGTTTATCTGTCAGAATGCACTGCGTTTGCGAGCAACACCGGCAACACTTCCAAATGCTCCGCAGTGTTCACTGCTTGATGACGGCGTCACCCCGGCGGATCGTTCCGGCCTTGACGACCCGCGTGTTAATGCCACGCAAGCACAGTTTTTGGCCTTCGGCGGTATTGACAAAATCCATGGCATCCATGCCAAAGCGTTCGACGAATTTTTTGCAACCGGTATGAGGTACGGCGGTGACTTCGACCTCCGCTGAGCCGACGGCCAGGCGTGTTCCTGCCGGCAAATTGGCAAGGCTCAGATTCAGATCGATGTAGAGCTGATCTCCCGCCAGGGGCCAGCGGGCCTGACTCCCGGCAACGAGGTCGGCGACGCGCGTGTTCATGATGGTCACTTGCGTTTCCAGATTGGCGGTGCGTTTCGGAATGGCCAGATCACCACGGTTCATCCAGTTGTCGCCAACAAGGCCTGTGGTCAGGTCGAGTTGGCCTTCCTCCACGATTTCTCGCTCGCCGATCGCCGGCCTGCACACGATCAGTTGCAGTACGCCGGCATCGGCCGGGGACTGAAGAATCTCCTCCAGGCCTGCGTTCAGTTCATCCATCGTCAGTTGTTTGACTTCCATTTAACCCCCCTGTAGTATGTAGATGAATGGTTCTCGCTGAATGGTTTACAACACGCGATCCGTAGTCCGGCTTGCCGGACTTTGTGCTTTTCTAGCGCGGGAATTTATTCCGGCGCAATGCCCGGACGGTCGCCCGATTAATTTTTTGAACGCCATAATTTCGGCCCTACAGAAGCAGGAAGTCCTCCCGTCGTCGGACTGTATATCGCTCTCGCTGCGAATACTGCCGTGTTCCGGAAGCGATGTTCAATTACGACTACCCCGTGCTGTCCACCAACTGGCCAAAGCTCTGCGCGAAAATAAGAAAATCGTTAAACCCCACCGCCTCATCGCCATCCAGATCAAACTTCGATTCGTAGCCTGCATCGCTCGGATTCGTTCCAAAATGCGGCACAAAGTCCAGAAAATCGGCAAACTCAACCCTGCCATCCCCGTTGAAATCCGACCCCCGAATCATCTCGGGCGACACTCTGACCTTCACCACTACCGACACCGTGACGCTGGG
>JAPUJS010000398.1 GCA_027296045.1 bacterium
TTTGATACGGCCGTGCGCTATGACCTTCCGATTGTGGTGCTGGTCGGAAACGATGCGAAATGGAATGCCGAATACCAGATCCAGGTGAAGACGTATGGGGTCGATCGGACCGTGGGGTGCGAGTTGCTGCCGACCCGATACGATGAGGTCGCCAGGGCCCTGGGCGGACACGGCGAGTTTGTCGAACGACCGGAAGATCTGACACCGGCACTCGAGCGTTCTGTTGCGTCGGGGTTACCGGCGTGTGTGAACATTGCGATCCAGGGGGCTGATGCCCCGATGTTTCGAACAGATTAAGTTCGTTTTGATTTTTTTAGAAGGTGTGATGATATGGACTCTGTGAACATCAAAAGATAGATACAGGCTGCAAGATAGGTTTGGAACATTTTTTTTCCAGTATTGACGGGATCTATCAAATGGGCTTATGATCAACAATGAATATCAAGCAAAAAAAAGATGGCGCAAGGCCGTTTTTGTCAGGGTTTTTTGAATCTGTACCAGGTTGTGCCCGACGCAGGAATGAAAATCTTTCGCTTGAAGATACAGTTGAGCGATTTTTAAGCATGTATTAATACTATGAAACAGATTTCGAATCTCTATCCGGCTTTGATTTTTGTACTGGGGATGCTGGTTTATTCCAACAGCCTGGGAAATGGATTTACCTTTGACGATTTCCCTCTGGTGGTGGAAAATCCGGTGGTGACGTCGGGGCAACCGGGGCAAGTTTTTTCAAATCCCTACTGGCCAGATCGTCCGGGGTATGGGTTGTATCGGCCGCTGACGACGTTCAGTTATGCAATGCAGTATCTTATTCACGGGATGAATGCCAAAGGGTTTCATCTGGCGAATATGATTTTGCATGTGCTGAATGGAACGCTCGTTTACTGGATTGTATTTCTGGTGTTGGGACAGGCCTGGGTTGCCTGTGTTGTTACGCTGACCTTTGTGTTACACCCGGTTCAGACGGAGGCGGTCAATAGCGTGGTCGGTCGGTCTGAGCTGTTGGCAGCCTTTTGGATGCTGATGAGCTGGATGGTGTATATCGGGGCTTCGAAAAAGTCTGGGAAAGCACAGCAACAGCTCTACTGTGTGTCGCTTTTGGCGATGTTTTTGGGATGTCTGTCCAAAGAACATGCTGTGGTGCTGGTGGGCATGTTGATGGCATACGATTATTTTCTTCTGGTGAAGGGGAATGTGCCGGATCGAACGAAGCGGTTTTGGACACAGGATTTTAAGCGGCATATTCCCTTTGTGCTGGTGGCGGTTCTTTTTCTTGGCATTCGGCACGGGGTGACAGGTGGCCTATTTTTAAGCACGCAACCTGCGCTGGTGGATAATCCCTTGGCGCACCTGTCTTTTGCAGGACGGGTCTTGACGGCTGTTGCGGTTGCAGGGAAATATCTGGGGTTGCTGTTGTTCCCGATTCATTTGTCGGCAGACTATTCCTACAACCAGATTCCGGCGGTGATGTCGGTGGTGGATTATCGGCTCTGGTGGGGGCTGATGGTGTGTCTGGCGGGGATCGGTACGGTTGTTCTGAGTATCCGAGGACGCCTGGCGCCCGAGTGGGGGCTGGGTGCGGCTTTGATGGCAATCCCATTTGCGCCGGTTTCCAATATATTTTTCCCCATTGGTACGGTGATGGGGGAACGGTTGATGTATTTGCCTTTGCTGGGGTTTTGCCTGCTGGTGGGGCAGGCGTGTCAGGTGCTTGCCCGGCGGTGGGAGCCGGTCGTTGCGGGGGCTGTGGTGATTCTGCTGGGATTGTATGGGGCGCGGACATTGGTCCGAAATTCCGACTGGCAGGACAATAGAACTCTGTTTTCAAGTGCGGTGCGCACGGTACCCCAGAGTGCGAAGGCACAGTTCAATCTGGGCAATGCGTTGCGAGATGAGGGCAAGATTCGGGAAGCCCTGGACCGGTATCGGGATGCGTTGATCCTTTATCCCGGTTATGTTGAGGTGCACTACAATCTGGGAGTGGTCTATCAGGGGGATGGCAAGCTGGATTGGGCCCTGGCGGCCTATCAAAAGGCGCTGGCTGCAGATTCTCTCCACGCTTCGACTTTACACAACTGTGGCGTGCTGCTGGTTCGAAAGGGCGATCATCGAGAGGCTGCAGATGTGTTTCGACGGCTGGTGAAGGTGAAGCCCAACAGTTTGGACGCGTTGAATAACTATGCTCTTGCCCTTCATCGGGCCGGTGAGCATCAGAAAGCCGTTGAATTGTATCTTCGGGTGCTGGAATTGGATCCGGGATACGAAGATGCAGCGATCAATCTGGGATTTCTCTACCAGGAAGTGGGCTATACGGCGGAGACGATAGCGGTTTATAAGCGGGTGTTACGAGCCCGTCAGGATGCGTATCGGGTGGCCTATAACCTGGGTGTTTTGCTGTCGCGTCTGGGCAGTCCAGAAAAGGCGGTTGAGGCATATGGGCAAGCAGCCGGGGCCATGGATGAGCGAGGGGCTATGGCGCTTTTTCAGGTGGGCGTGTTGTCCCAGAAAATGGGTCGGATGGATGAGGCAAGGAAGGCGGTGGAGGGATTTCTGATGCGATGGCAGGGCGATTCCAAGATGCGCGTGAGAGCGGAACGCCTGTTGCGGGATCTTTCCGAAAATTAAGAACGGATCATTTGAGAGGATTGAATATGAATAAGGCCGATATCGGTGATTTCCACCGCGACGCATTGGTGATTGATTCGCACAACGATACGATTGTGGCACATATTCGAAGGCGGTTGGGGCTGTCGGGCAATCCGAATGACAGAAAAAGGGTTGAGGGGACCGTAGCGTATCTGCGGGAGCGGATACCGTCGCAGGAGGTGCAGATCGATTTTGCAAAGATGCGAACGGGGGGCGTGGATGCGGCATTTTTTGCGGTGGATGTGACGCGGGCCTGGAAGCATCATTTGACCTATGCGCTGGATGCCTTCGGATTTTTTGACGCAGAAGTCGAAGCCCAGGGTGGAGACGTGGTGATCGCGCGGTCTGCGGCGGATATCGAGGCGGCCAAGGAAGCGAGTCAGTTGGCGGCCGTGTTGGTGATTGAAAATAGTGATGGGGTGGAAGGCAGTTTGCATGTGTTGCGGATGCTGTATCGCCTGGGTGTGCGGTCCATCGGTTTGACGCACGATCCGCGGTCCGATGCGGCCGATGGAAACGGGGAAGCAGGAAGCAAAAGTGGGTTGACCCGGTTTGGTGTGGCACTGGTGAAGGAGATGAATCGGTTGGGGATGCTGGTGGACGTGTCCCATATCAGCGAGCCGGGGTTTTGGGACGTGATGGAGGTGACTGAAAAGCCTGTGATAGCATCCCATGCTTGCTGCAAAGCTCTGTGTGATCATTCCCGAAACCTGAGCGACGAACAGCTCAAAGCCCTGGCGGAAAATGGTGGGGTGATGGGCGTTACCTTTGTGCCGCGCTTTGTGGATCAGGAGCAGCCGACGTTGGCGCGATTGCTGGATCATATTGACCACGGGGTTCAACTGGTGGGGCCGGACCATCTTGGTATCGGGTCAGACTTTGACGGGGGCGGGCTGCTGGCCCAGGATACGGGTGTGTTTCTGGAGATTGCGGAAGGCTTGTTTGAACGGGGGTATAGCGAGGCGGATGTGGAGGGGATTCTTGGGGGGAATCACCTGCGTGTGCTGCGAGATGCATTGGGTGGGTGAGGCGCGGCGGATTTTTGTGAATGCCTCGCTAGCACCTGTGTTGTATTGCCATCCCGAACGATTTGTGCGCTTGCTTCAAGATGCAGCCGATGGTGTGTATTTTGGGAAAATGAATTATCTGGAGAAGACGTATTTGAAGGGGATG
>JAPUJS010000399.1 GCA_027296045.1 bacterium
CGTGCTCCCGAAAGTTATAAAACAAAAGACACAACACGTGCAGGTCATGGTGCTCCGTAAAAACCCGACACGTCTCCTGTCCCAGCCCCTTCGACAGCGCATACAATCCCGTGCCCGGATGCGGCGGCACATCCGGATGGATATCGTAGTCCAGAGACTCATACGTCCCTGCCGCGATCGTAAAATGCGGTCCCGTATTAATCACCCGCTCAATCCCGTGATCCACCGCCGCCCGCATCATGTTATAACACCCCCGCGTATTCACATCAAACGCCAACTGCCGATCCGGCCGCACCACCGAACAATTCACAATCGCGTCCACCCCCTCAGAAGCCCGCATCACATCGTCCAGCGAAGAAATATCCATCTCCATAAACTCATGCGAGGTCTCCACCGGCACAATATCCGTCACCCGAAGCTCGTGTTCCTTCTCCAAGGATGCAATCGCATACGGCCCCAGCCGGGAACTCCCTGCAACAATCAATACCTTCATCTCTCACCCCTCCACCGTAAATTGCGGATCAAAGCCCAGATCGTTCTTCGCCCGTTCAATATTAAATCGCGCTCCCGGTCCCCCCGACTGCACGTGGTAAACCACCCACGCCGCCCCTTCTGGATTCAATGCCCCTACCATCGCCTGAACCGCATCGTTCAACTCCAGCGCCGTCGCATCCCCCCCGTCCGATCCGGCCTTCACCAACGTGCCCAACCGCAAACACGTCACCTTCGGCCTGCCCTCGCGCCCAAACTCCCGACACACAAACTCGCCCAGATAAGGCGATAAAATATCCACATCTGGCGTCGGCCGGGGTGCCCACACCTCCGTCACCGCCCAGTCCTCTTCACCCGCCTCAAACAACCGCAACGTACTGGCATACACTACCCGCTTGACCTTCGCCTCCCGGGCCGCCAGCAACAAATTATAGGTGCACCGCGTCTGAAAATCGATCGCCCGATTCTCCGGCTGATCCGATGCGTCCAACTCAGATGACGGTATCTGCGCCAGATGTACCACAAAATCCATCCCCGCCACCAACTGATCGGTCGCCTCTCCGTGCCCCAGATCGCACCGCACAAACGCGCCATCCGTCTCCACATCCACCAGATCCGTCAGCCGAACCTCATGCTCACCCGACAAAGAAGCCGCCAGCGCCTGCGCCAGTTCCGTCCCTGCCGATGTAATCAATACATTCATAGTGACCTCTCCCGATTAAAATCTTCTCATTGACAGATAGGTGCATGATATATTATCCTAACCTCAATTACCATCTTTTTCATCAGCGATTCCCACATCAAAAAGGACACCCTCTATGCAAACCACCATCCTCGGCCGCACCGGCCTCACCGTCTCCCGTATGGGCATGGGCGCTGGCGGCCCCAGCCAGATCGGCAAAAAAGCCGGCCTGACCGAATCCGAATCCGCCGACATCCTCCGGAAGGCCTTTGATGCCGGCGTCAACTTCGTCGACTCGTCTGAAGGCTACGGCACCGAACCCATCATTGGCCAGGCCATCCAGGGCCGGGATCGCAGCAGCATTGTCATCTCCACCAAAAAATCCACCCGAAAAAAAAAGATCACCCCCCAAACCCTCGAAGAAAGCCTCCACCAGAGCCTCCAGCGCCTGGGCACCGACTACATCGACATCTACAACCTGCACGGCGTTGTACCCCAGGACTACGACTACCTCGTCTCAGACGTCTATCCCACCCTCCAGAGAGCGCGGGAAGCAGGAAAAATTCGCTTCATCGCCGTCTCCGAAATGTTCAACGAAGACAAGACCCACACCATGCTGCGAAAGGGACTCCAGGACGATCTCTGGGACGTCGTCATGGTCGGCTTCAATATCCTCAACCAGACCGCCCGGGAAGCCGTCTTCCAAAAAGCCATCGAAAACAACGTCGGCGTCCAGATCATGTTCGCCGTCCGCAAAGCCTTGAGCCGACCCGAACACATCAAAAACTTTGTCGCCGACCTGATCGAAAAAGGCCAGATCGACCCCGAAGACGTCGATGTCGAAAATCCCCTCGGCTTTCTCGAAGCGTCCGCCGTTTCCCTTCCAGACGCCGCCTACCGCTTCTGCCGAGAAGAAGCCGGCGTTCACGTCGTCCTTTCCGGAACCGGAAACCCCGACCACCTGGTTGCAAACTTAGAATCCTTCGACCGTCCACCTCTACCGGAAGCAGACGTAGAGCGCCTCAAACACATCTTCCGAAACGTCGATTCAACCACCGGACAGTAAACCATGACCGGTCGACTTCCTTTCTACAACATCCTGTCCGCCCTCATCGCTGCCCTCATCCTGGCGGCCCTCAGCACCCTGGGCGACTTCATCTGGGCCCACTGGCAAATCCGTCACCGGATGGTCGCCGGCATCCTCCACGGTGCCCTGTTATGCCTCTGCCTGGGCGCTCTGCTCGGTCGCAACTCTGCCAAATCCATCCTCCTGGGCGCTCTCGGCGGCCTGGCCGTCGGTATCTTGTCTGCAGGCGGATTCTACCTCTTGCGCCCCCTCCTCCGCTTTTATGCCATGATTGCCGCCTGGATGGAACTCTGGATCCTCACCGCCCTCCTCCACCGGTGGGTCGGAAATACCACGGAACGTTTGAGCACTGCCTTGACCCGTGGCCTCATCGCCGCCGTGGCCTCCGGCCTGGCTTTCTACGCCATTTCCGGCATCTGGACCAACCCGTCTCCTGGCGGCCCTAACTATCCCTACCACTTCCTGTGCTGGACCATCGCTTTTCTGCCCGGCTTTCTGGCCCTGTTTTTGACCCGATCCGGCTCCGAACAGCCATAAATTTCAACATGTTTTGAAACCCGATCGGCCTTTGTTTTGTCAAAACCTTTCGGAAGCCCGATTTTTTTAACCTTTTGGATTGAAAATAATGAAACGACTGACCCAAAACATCTATTACTGGCCCCGGACGCAGGCCTCAAAAGGCTATGCGCTCATCCTGGACCGGGGAAAAAAGATCGTCCTGATCGATCCCCCCTGCCTGGATGCCGCAGAAATCCGGGCCTTGCAGGCCTACGGCTATGCCAGCCACCTGGTATTGACAGGTCCACGATCCACACCCTCGGATACCCGGATCCAGGAAGCCCTGAACGCGAGCGTCCACCGTTCAGAACCCCAGATCGGGGCCAAAAAACCGCCGCCGGACCCATACGGATTTGATCCAGGGGGCAAGGTTCCCCACACCGACGGCAAACAGGCCCCGACTTGCGAGACTGCAGACGGGGCCTGATTGTTTTTCGGACCCATTGATTCGTCGGTTCGGAATGCTTATCATAAGGGAGCAGGATCACGGAGGGCCACAGAACCCATCCCATCAACACCTCACCACACAGAGGGCCACAGATCCACACTCACACCCCCAGGCAGGAGCACAAAAGGACACAGAAAAACGCAGACGGACGCGGAACCCATCATAACCGTACACCAGAAACAAGAACCCTCTCCAAAAAGAAAAAAAGGAACCATATTATGACAACACTTTTAATGGATCAGACAGACCTCGTAGAAGACATACAAGAACACTTTCAGACCCTCAATGTCGATTCTATTGTCGCCTACAAACTCTGGTGTTACCGCCACGGATTCAGCAAAGACCTGGATAAAACCCCGGAACAGCGCCAGGCCGAAATCGATCTGATCGAAAGCCAGGAACAACAGCGCGATCCCGATATCAGCAAATATCACAACCCGAGACGCGCCGAATACATGGCCCGCATCTTCAAGGGGGAACTCCAAAACGACACTCTTTCCGACGTGCTCTTTCGCATTCGCGCCATGTACAACCAACTCGACGGCGATCCAGGCGCCCAACAGGCACTGGGTCGTCTCATCCTCCACGTCGACAAATACGGCGACCTTATGCGTCCGGCACAGGCCTCCAAAAGCTACGGCAGCATCACGGCCAACACCCACTTGGCTGGACTGGGGCAACTCGCCCGACACCAGAAAGACTGGATCCGACCCCTCGAAGACTGGCGGCCGGAAAGCGGAAAGCCTCGAGAACAATTTCACACACTCGTCCGACATCTCCTGGCCAAATACAATGTACCGGCCTTCTTCAACAATGCATTCTTCCAGGGAAGCACCCCCGAATCCCACGCCCAGCAGGAATGGTTCAAACACATTGGAATGGGTCAAAACATCCGCACTGCAGGCATCCCCATGCGCATCACCAAGCGGATGGCTCACCTCATCCTGCAAGAAAGAGGCCATCGCCCCACCATTTACCAGACCCTGCGCAAAGTCCAATTTGAAGCCTTTAGCGGCGACAGGCGTGGCGGCTGGACCATCGGTCGAGGGCCCTTGAGTGAAAGACTTGAAAACGAAGACTTCTGGGAAACCGTCGTCCAGTTTCTCGCAAACCAGACGTTCCTGGAACGCAGCTATATCAATCCCATCATCGACTACATCCGAAACCAGAAATTCACACCCCAACGCATCCCACAACCGGACGAAACAGAAATCGAAGGTCCTCCACTTCATCCCAACTTCTGCATGAAAGGCAGAAGCATCAACAAACTCATCCGACAGGTCGACACCTGGCACGAAGAACTCACCGGACTCGAAGACGTCGCATTCGAATCGTGGAACCCATCCGGCTTCCGGGAATACGAACACACCGTGCTCGACCCCGAACTCAAACGCAACGTCCAGTGGACCGTGCACGAAATGCTCACTTCTCAGCAACTGCATGCCGAAGGCCGCATCATGCACCACTGTGTGGGTTCTTACGCCAAACGCTGTGTGGCAGGTGAGCAATGCATCTGGTCGCTGAGAGCATTAGATCTGGATGCCGCTGAAGAAAACCAGATCCAGGAACACGTGCTCACCATCGCAGTCAACACAAAAAAGAAAGCCGTCGTCCAGCACGCCGGCAAATACAACCTGAAGCCATTTGGCAAAAAGCATCTGGCAAAGGAACGCCAAACCGGCAACATCTACGTACACCTGTTGCGTCAGGCACCCACTTATATGCGAATGTGGATGGACCGGGAAGGCCTGTCATTCGCATAGATCCGCCAGACATGTTCAAAAACTACCTCACCGTCGCCCTCCGAACCCTGCTCAAACACAAAGGCTACGCCCTCATCAACATCGCTGGCCTGACCGTCGGCCTCGTCTGCTGCATCCTCACCCTGGCCATCGTCCGCCACGAACTGGCCTACGATCGGTTCCATAAAAATTCCGACCGCATCTACCGCATCTTAAGAGAACGGTCTAGCAACAATAAAAAACAAATCAGCTGGCTCACCTCCGGTGCCCTCGCCCGCGCCCTCGAATCCGAACTCCCCGAAGTGGACCTGGCCTCCAAGTGCCGCATTTATCAGGTCCACGCCCGGGCTGAAGATCGCGCCTTGCAACTCCGCCAGGGCCACATCGACAACCACTTTTTCAAGCTCTTCAACTTCCCTTTCCTCCAGGGCAATCCGCAAACCGCCCTCCAATCGCCTTACTCGGCTGTCATCACGTCCGAAGCGGCCCGGCGTCTCTTTGGCAATCAAGACCCCCTCGGAAAAATCATCACCATTGAAGAACGCTATTACGGCGGCGACTACACCGTCACCGGCATCGTAGACCTCCCACGCAACTCCTCCATCCAGTTCGACCTACTCCACGCCACCGAAGGACGCACGGAGGAAGCCAAATTCGACTGGACCATCTGGCAGGGCCGTGTTCAGCAAGCCGGTATCCTCACCTTCATTCGCCTGAAAAAAAGCGCAGACCTCCGGGCGATCGAAGCCAAACTGCCCGCATTCATCGAGCGCCATATGGGTACCGAAGTTCGCAACGTGCTCACCTATCGCCTCCAGCCCCTCCTCCGCTGGCGCCTCTACAGCCAGATCGACTATGCCGGTGCCCAATACCGTTTCGGGGGCGAAGGCGATATCCGCAACCTCTACATCTTCTCCGCCGTGGCCCTGCTCATCCTGCTCATCGCCTGCGTCAACTTCGTCAACCTGACCACAGCCCGCTCGGTTGGCCGCACTCGGGAAGTGGGAATGCGCAAAGTCTTTGGCGCACACCGCCGCCAGTTGATCGGCCAGTTCCTGGGCGAATCTCTCCTCCTCGCCTTCCTCTCCCTCCTCCCCGCCGCTCTCCTGGCCCCATCCGCAATGGCCCGGCTCAACGACCTCACTCAAAATCGATATCCGCTCACCCCCGACACCCTCCTGACCCTTCTGCCCGGCCTCCTTCTGGGCGTCATCCTGATCGGCCTCATCGCCGGCTTCTATCCCGCGCTTTACCTCTCTGCCTTCCACCCCGCCCGCGTCTTTCAGACCAGCACCCAGACAGGTCGCGGATGGCTGCGCAAGGGCCTGGTCATCTTCCAATTTGCCATTTCCATCCTGCTCATCATTGCCACCCAGGTCGTAGACCGCCAGCTCACCTATATCCAGAACAAAAAACTCGGCTTCGACAGAGAACATATCCTCATCTTGCCCATCTTCTTAAAAGACCGCGACCACAAAACCAAC
>JAPUJS010000004.1 GCA_027296045.1 bacterium
GAGGATGTCTCCCGCGGCGCGGGATCGGTAGTGAGATAACCGGGTTAGTAGCCCTTCTCTTTGTCCACGACGTTCGCGAGCGGCTCACCTTTCACGAATCGACGCAGGTTGTCGATGAAGAGCTGAATGGCTCTCTGACGATACCGCTGAGACTGCCCTGCGCTGTGAGAAGTGAGGATCACGTTCGGGAAATCCCAGAGCGGATTCTCCTTCGGACACGGCTCCTCGTAGGTGACATCCAAACCTGCGCCCGCGAGCTTTCCTGACCTGAGCGCCTCGATCAGGGCTTCTTCGTCGACGACCTTGCCGCGACTGATGTTGATGATGTAGCTGCCCTTCTGCATTCGGCCGAGGGCGTCCGCTGAGATGAGCCGGTGGGTTTCAGGCGTCGAGGGACTGCATGAAACGACGACGTTGGAACGGGACATCATTTCGCCCAGCCAGTCGGGCTTTTCAAGACGGTCGACGTAGTCGGGTTTCTCGATGGGCTCCGGGTCCACCGCCAGGACTTCCATTTCGAACGCCTTGGCTCTCTGCGCGATTGCTCTACCGATCCCGCCCAGGCCGACAATGCCCATCGTGCCACCGGCCATTTCGAAGCAGGGCAGGATCTCCCAGTGTTTTCGCTTCATGAAGTCGTGCTGATCCAGGATTCGTCGGGTGAGCGAGAAGAGCAGGGCGAAAGCGTGCTCCGAGATTTGTTGTCCGAACAGGCCGGCGCAGTTGGTGAGGATGACGTCGCTCTGTTTGAAAGCCGGAAACATGTGGCCTTCCACCCCCGCAAACGGCTGGTGAACCCACTTCAGGTCGGTGGCGGTCTGGAACTCCTCTTCCCGGACCCGGCCGTAGATGACTTCGACCCCTGCCAGATGGTCAACCTGTTTGCCACCCTCCGGCAGATATCGGACCTCCGTCCCCTCCGGCGCGTCCGAGAGCGATTTCTCCATTTCAGGGCTTCGTTTGTTTCCGATTAGGACGACTGGCATCTGATCTCTCCCGGTTTAGTGAGACTAGGGCATGGATTTGCCCCATCTGGGCAAGGACAGGTGTGATGGGCAGGAATTCCTGCCAATGCGCTGAAAGGCCATGCATTTATTGACCCTCCCCAGAGAAAGTATGTGGACATCATCCCAAGAAAATTAGACAGGATGAATCTGAGAAAGGTTTTGTAGGTATGTGGTGTGGTTAACCCCACTGTCGCCTGCAGGCCGTTCAACATTAGTCTTAACCTTGAGAAGTTCCGTGCGGAACTTCTCTGGTTCTTCGTAGAACGGGAAATGAGCGGAATTCTTGAATCGTAGGTAGGCTTTGTCGGATTCGATCAAGGGATAATATTCCTCAAATAGGTTTACTGGGGTGTCGTAATCGTGCTGTCCCATGAAAAAATATACAGGTACCTTGAAGTTCTGGAACCCTTGGCTCGCGTCTTTGAAATCGAAGCTCCATACTTCCGGGTCTTGGAAGATGCCTTGCGAAAACTGCCAAGCATCGCCCCATGAATCTGGGATGTATACACCCGAACTCAGGATCAACTCGTCTAATGGTTACCTGGTAGGGTGTATCAAAGACGAAACTGTCATCAACTGTCCAAGACACGGTTGCTAAAAAAAGAATAATCATGAGAACGACAGACATAAATTTTCTCATACTCAGTTACCTTATTTTTTTCTTACTGCTGAAACTATATCAAGTGAAATGAGCCGCAGACAATAGGGATAGTTGTGGTGGGACGTTTTTGGCGCCCTTCTTGTTTCTTTGCTGTTGGCGTATAACTCCTCGTGTGTGAACCTTTTCAAGCTGGTTAGGTTATCCAGATACGTCGCTGTTGAATGGATATGGCATTTTTTTCGTCTTGTGAGATAACATGCTGGGGATAAACGTCGCTCGTCAAGTCAATTATTGTCGGGTGTAGATATTTCCCCGGTCAATTTTTGATGTACATACAAAAAAGCCATCCTTTTTGGATGGCTTGTATTTCTTGGCTTTGTTTTCGGTTAAAGATCGGAGAGTTGAACCTCGCCACCTTCTTTTGCGCTTTTCACAGCACCAAAGACCATGGCCATGGATTTGAGGTTGTCTTCGGCGTTGCATTCGGGCTGGCGGTCTTCTTTTAAGGCATCCACGAATTCCTGGAGGACCGGGTTCAGGCCCGAGGGATTGACGTCGTCGAGTTCGATCTGTTCTCGGATCTGAGGGTCGGCTTTGTGTTTGAGAGAGTGGTACATGTCAAAGCCTTCCCAGGTGAGTGTGCCCTGGGGACCGTCGTAGCGCCATTCGCCGTTGTGACCGGCAGGAACGTGGCCCATGGTGCAGCCGATGCCTCGGTGGGTGACCATGACGTTGTTTTCAAAGCGGAAGAGGATGAGCTGGCAGGCGTCGCCCTGGTGCCAGCCCCAGGGCAGGTTCCAGGTGAGGGCGTGGACACTGACGGGTTCCAGTGCCAGGGTGTAGCGCATCATGTCGAAATGGTGGATGCCCATGTCGGTGAGGAACATATAGGGCTCGGTGACATAGTGGCTGCCCGGATTGTCGGCCCAGTCTACGTAGAGGGAGACATCGAGCTGGCCGACATCGCCGATGATATCTGTATCTAACAGGCGGCGTGTGGTGCGCGGGAGGGCGTTGAAGCGATAGTTCTGGGTGATCATGTGTTTGACGCCAGCGGCTTTGCCGGCTTCGACCACGCGTTTGGCGCCCTCGAAATCGTCGCTTAAGGGTTTTTCGCCCAGGAGGTTCAAGCCCGCTTCGAAAGCGGCCATGGCAATGGTTTCATGGACGGCGGGAGGGGTGACGTCGACGGCGAAGTCGGCTTCAACGGCATTCGCGGCATCCTGGAGGCTGTCAAAGATGAGGTTTTCGGGGACGCCGCGTTCTTCCATGGCGCGTTTCTTACTGGCTTCGAAGGGTTCGACGTAGGCGACGAGTTCGACATCGGGGTGTTTGTCGCAGGCGGATTGCCAGTGGCGGGCTCGGCCGCCTAAACCAACGAGAATGGCTTTCATGGGGATCTCCTTTTTCGCGTTATTTTTTTGGAGTGAAGGTCGGGCCCGATTGATTGGAAGGACTTAATTTGGAGCAAGAGGATGAATGTGTCAAGGGGTAATGCGATTGTGGATGGGAAAAGGCTCGACGCGTTGACAGATTTGATTTATTTTGTGATCTGGTGGGGCTGTGTTCTGCGGCCCTCGGCGCTTCTTTGCGTCCTTCTGTGATCCCGCTTTGAGGAGGTGGATGATGTCAGACCGTCCAAATGTATTGTGGCTGTTTATTGAAGACATGAATGATTGGATGAGTTGTTTTGGCGATACGGTGGTGGAAACGGCCCATATCGATGGGTTGGCCGCTTCGGGGGTGCGGTTCGATCGGACCTATATGCCGGCGGGTGTGTGTTCGCCCTCGCGGTCGGCCGTGATTACGGGGATGGTTCAAACGACGATTGGGGCGCACAACCATCGGAGTTCGGTGAGCAATTTTCGGGGGATGGATATGGGGGCAGATTACGATGCGATTTTGTTGCCCGAGGGCGTGAAGACGATTCCGGAGCGGTTTCGGGAGGCGGGGTACTATACGTTTATTGAGGGGAAGCAGGATTATAATTTCGCCTATGATGCGACAGATTTGTATGATCATGACAATCGTGCAATGGATTTTAAAGGCGCCGTAGATGGCAGCGACTGGTCGGGATGTCCTCCGGACAAGCCGTTTTTTGGGCAGATTCAGCTTCGGGGGGGGAAGAGCATTGGTTTGCTCGAGGGTCCGGAGGTGGATCGGGCATCGGTACCGGTGCCTCCTTATTATCCCGATCACGAGATTGTGCGAGAGGAAATCGGTTTGCATTACGATTGTGTGTTGCACACCGATCGGCAGGTGGGGCGGATTTTGTCGCGGCTGGAGGAAGATGGCGTTTTGGAAAACACAGCGGTATTTTTATTCAGCGATCACGGGATGCGGCTGCCCCGACACAAGCAGTTTATCTACGAAGGGGGTCACAAGGTGCCGCTGATGATTTCCTGGCCGGGAGGTTCGGAGCGGGTGCAGCCCGGGACGGTCCGGACGGATCTGGTGAGCGGGATCGATATCAGTGCGACGTCCCTGGCCCTGGCGGGTATTGGGGTTCCGGAGGGGATGGAAGGGCAGGATCTGTTTGGGTCGAATTTTGTGGCGCGAGATTATGTGGTTGCCGCAAAAGACAGGTGTGATTTTACGATTGATCGCATGCGCACGGTGCGCACCCAGCGCTATCGCTATGTGCGGAATTTTCTGATGGACCGGCCCTATATGCAGCCACAGTATCGGGACGGTTCTAACTTTATGGAATTGATGCGAACAATGTATGCAAATGGTGAATTGGCAAGCGAACAGGCCTGGTTCTGGGCGGAAGAACGCCCTGAGGAGGAGTTTTACGATTGCGAGGTAGATCCTCATGCAGTTCACAATCTGGTGGATGATCCGGGGTTTGCAGATGTGTTGCAGCAGCACCGAGAGATTCTGGAGGGGTGGATTTCAGATACCGACGACAAAGGGCAATATCCCGAATCGGATGCGGGGTTGCGATGTGTACTCAAGCGGTGGGGCGAGAAGTGTGTGAATCCGGAGTACGATCGGGTGCGTTAAGAGCGACGGGGAAAGGATGGGCTGCAAAGGCGATTCAATGCGAGCAGAAAGACGTTCACGCGACTTCGTACAAAATGAAGACGGGCACCCGTATCTACCATAAATACAGGTGCCCGCTCTTTTTTAAGTTTATCATGGATGTGATTCGTCAGGCCGAAGAATCCGCTGAAGGCCTGAACGAGATTTCGGCACACCTGAGAGATCTTAGCGCCACACTGGGAACCAAGCAGAATGGACAATGAGGAACTTCTAAAGTTATTACTTGAGACGTTCTTGGAGGAACTTGAGGAGCACATTCAAGCGCTCAACAA
>JAPUJS010000040.1 GCA_027296045.1 bacterium
GAACGTATAAAGCGGTGCCAATTGCGGATAAAAAAAAAGATAAGCCCTGCTGGATTGGATTCCAGCAGGGCTTTTTGCACTGTGCTCCACTCTGTTGCTGTGATTTTTAGACCGCTTTGCTTTCCAACCAGTCTTTTGTGACCTCGATACCAAAGCCCGGCGCATCGCTGGGGGTCAGATAACCATCTTTGATCACCGGGGTTCCAGGAAGCAGGACCCGTTCTTCAAGGGGAACACCGGGGGGCGATACGCCCTCTGAACGCTCACCCCACTGGATGACCGGCATCGCGTAGGAAATGTGCTGGCCGTAGGGATAGTTCATGCCGGCGTGGCTGATGACGGTCAGGCCGTGCGCTTCGGCTATGTGGCAAATTCGGACCAATGCAGTGACACCGCCGACCCACTGGACGTCTGGTTGGAGGATGTCTACAAGGCCCTGACCCGCTGCTAAGGCAAAGGGGTGAATCGTGTACCAGTGTTCGCCTGTCGCGAGGATCTGGTCGGGAATTCGTTGGCGGATCTTGATGTAGCTGTCCATATCTTCGGGCAATACGTAATCTTCCAACCACTTGAGGCGGTAGGGGCGTAAGGCCTCTGCCAGACGCACGGTGTATTCCACATTGAAGGACATCCAGCCATCGAGCATGAGCTCGACATCATCGCCGATTTGCTCACGTGTGCGAGCAACGAGTTCTTCTGTTTTGTGGATGCCGTCAATGCCCGCTTCGGGACCACTTCGGGCAAAGAGCTTGACGGCTTTGAATCCCAGCTCTAAAAACCAGTCGATGCTGTTTTTCGTGCCATAAGATAGATCCGTGTTGCTGGCGTAGCAGAATATCTTGTCCTTCTGTGGCCCACCTAAAAGTTCATAGACCGGGCGGCCCAGTATTTTCCCTTTTAAGTCCCACAGTGCATTGTCGACTGCACTAATGGCATTGCTGGGCAAGCCAGCGGTGTGGTAGGGGGAAGACACGCGGCGCATCAGATCCCAGACCTTTTCGGTGGCCATGCAATTCTGGCCTTTTAGCAACGGGGCATAGTGGTCGTTGATCAAACGGACCACCGGGCCGCTGTTGATCGTCAAACCGAGGCCCCAGGTGCCGTCTTCTGCCGTAACGACACAGGCGGCACGTTTCCAGTTGGTGCCCCAATCGCCCTTTTTGAATTCGGGATAGCGTTCCATCGGGCTGACGAATCCATCGGTGGGGACCTGAGGGACTCTGGGTTCGGTTTTTTGGTTCGGTGTGAGATTTATCTCGACGGCACGAATTTCTTTGATTTTCATGATCATTTCTCCTTTGGCATCCATCGATCAGCCAGTGGATCCATAGACGTATGGTGGTCAGATAGAATATAGCGCGTTTGTGTCTTCCATGGATAAATTTTAGTTCTCCAGATTTCTCACTTGTTATCTGTTCCGGGTTTTGCTTATTTATCTCGTGTCGGGAAGGGAGATTGGCCCTGTTGTTGGGTGCTCAAATTACGCAGGAGGGGATATGGACATCTACGAGAAGTATTTTTTCGATGTGAATGGCTACCTGGTGGTTGAAGATATTTTATCACCGGAGCAAGTTCAGACGCTCAATGAAGCGATTGACAACAATGGAGAAAGGATCCGGATTCGGGAGGGGGAGTTGAGGCTGTCGGGAGGCGCGGGAAGACATGGTGGTGAGGTTTCGGTTGCATTGGAGGGCGAGCATGGGCGAGGTGATATTGGCAGTATTTTGAGGTGGCCCAAGCCGTGGTGCGAGCCGTTTCGCGATTTGCTTTCTCATTTGCCCACGATGCACTATATGCTGGAAATGATTGGCAATGGGTTTCACTATGGCAACGCCAATGGCATCAGTATGACCGAGGGTGCAGAAGGGCACCTGCTTCATGGAGGGGGTGGCTTTCTAGGGGGACACATGTATTTCTGCCAGAATGGAACGATGTGGAACAACCTGATTGCAGTCTGCTATCAGCTTGCAGATGTCAATCCGGGAGATGGAGGGTTTGTGTGTATTCCGGGCAGTCACAAAGCAAATTTTGAGTGTCCCATGGATGTGCGACGTATGGAAAAGGATCTGGGATGTTTTAAGCATATTCCGATGAAGGCCGGTTCTGCGGTGATTTTTACGGAGGCGCTTACACATGGCGCTATGCCCTGGAAAGCCAAGCACGAACGTCGCACTTTATTATACCGCTATGCTGCTGGGGGGTATGTGAACCCGCCCAGCGGCACGGATCCGGACAAGTATGCGCCGTTTATGGAGGAATTGACCCCGCTTCAGAAGGCTATTATGGAACCACCTCATAATGCGGGGCGACCCGATGTTGCCGC
Organism: bacterium; assembly: GCA_027296045.1. GTDB lineage: Bacteria > Latescibacterota > UBA2968 > UBA2968 > UBA2968 > JAPUJS01. The sequence goes on from JAPUJS010000040.1 coordinate 2,324, forward strand.
TTTAATCGAGGCCGAGGAAAAAGCGCTGTCGTAAAACGGTTGAAAGTGTGTTCTCGTGCTGACGGTCAGATTTACCGGATAGGAGGTGGAAGATGAACCTGCCCAACATTCTCTTCATTCTTGCAGACGACCTCGGCTACGGTGATATCGCTTGTTACAATCCAGAGTCGAAAGTCCCTACGCCGAATGTCGACAGGCTCGGGAGCGAGGGAATCCTCTTTACCGATGCGCACAGTCCGGCCACTGTCTGCACACCCAGTCGGTACAGCCTTTTGACCGGTCGAATGGCTTTTCGCACCGGCTTCCCGGGTGTGTTCACCGGTGCGGGCGGTCCCTGCCTGATCGAGGACTCACGACTCAGTTTGCCAGGCATGCTTCGCGCACAAGGCTACTCCACGGCATTGTTTGGCAAGTGGCACATCGGTCTCAGTTTCCTGGATAAGGATGGACGTCCGATCAACGAAAACGGCTTGGAGCCGGTCCAGCGTATCGACTATACGCGTGCCATAACCGATGCTCCCATCCACCGAGGATTCGATCAGTTTTTCGGTACAGCTTGTTGTCCCACGACTGACTTCCTATACGCCTTCATTGAAGGAGATCGGGTCCCTGTTCCGCCTACGGATCTTCTTGACCGCACCCCACTTCCGAAGCATCCCTACTCCAAAGACAATCGGGTAGGCATGATTGCTCCAGACTTCGATCTCGAAGAGATGGATATGATTTTCCTGGATAAAAGCATTGCGTTCCTGGAAAATCACGCGAAGCAATCCCCTGACAACCCCTTTTTCCTTTTCCACTCTACGCAAGGTGTTCACCTACCTTCTTTTCCCGGTAAAGATTTTAGAGGCAAGACCCAGGCAGGTCCCCACGGCGATTTCATATTTGAATTTGATTACGTGGTGGGCGAACTCCTCCATACGCTGGATCGCCTGGGAATGGCCGAGAACACCCTTGTGATGGTGTCCAGTGACAATGGCCCCGAGGTGACCAGTGTCGTCAACATGCGTAAGGATTATCAACACGACGGGGCACGTCCCTGGCGAGGGATGAAGCGGGATCAATGGGAAGGAGGTCACCGCGTGCCTTTCATCGCTCGCTGGCCAGGGAGAATCCGAGCGGGCAGCACGAGCGATCAAACCGTGTGTCTCTGTGATGCCATGGCAACCTGTGCCGCAGTTGCTGGCGCTCCATTGCCAAATGATGCAGCCGAAGACAGCTTCAACATTTTGCCTGCCATGCTTGGCGAACCAAATGGGAAAGAGGCGGTCCGCAGCTATACCTTACACCAGACGTCCAGGCTTGAACTGGCGATTCGACGTGGGAAGTGGAAGTATCTGGATCATCAGGGTTCGGGAGGAAACGACTATGAGAGGGACATCCTCAGACCCTATGCGCTTCCTGAAACCCAACCGGATGCCCCCGGACAGCTCTACAATCTGGAGATCGACCCGGGTGAAACCACCAATCTCTACTTCGAG
>JAPUJS010000400.1 GCA_027296045.1 bacterium
CATCGCCCGGACTTTTTCCACCGTTCTGAATCCCTGAAGCGACCTTGCTTTTTGATCCCAAAACAGATATACTTCCCCCTGGGTGATGATCGTCACAACGCTTTCGGGCGTTTCTTTTTATGTTTGAGGTAGGATGAAAGAAAAAACACAAACCGAACGAAAAAAACCAGCGGACGGCCGCCGTCGCCGGGCCTTGGACTGCGCAGAAAGTTTATGACCGGCATCCTGGTCCTGGTCCCCATTGTCGTCACCTTTCTCGTCCTCCGCCTGGTCTTTCGATGGCTGGATGGCCTGGCTCAACCCATCATCCGGCAGATTTTCCAAACCCAGGGCGATATTCCGGGTCTGGGCATTGTGCTCACCCTGATCCTGATCTGGCTGGCCGGCGGCCTGGCAAGCAATGTCTTCGGGCGGCGGCTGATTCGCCGGGGCGATCATTTTCTGGCCAACCTGCCCATCATCGGCAGCGTCTACGGCCCGATAAAACAATTCACCGAAAAAGTGGTCTCCCCTCAGCAGACCGGATTCAGTCAGGTCGTTCTGGCCGAATATCCTTCCGAAGATCTGTGGATTTTGGGGTTTGCGACCGGCGAAGTCCAGTTGGATGAACGGGGGAAAACGGGCCGCTGTGTCTTCGTTCCCACCTCCCCCAACCCGGCCACGGGCTGGATGGTGATTTTCCCGCCCGAAAAAATACGGGAAACCTCCCTCACGGTAGAAGAAGCCATGCAACTGATTGTCTCGGCCGGTATTGTCATTCCCGAAGCACTCCGCACCATCGGCGCGTATGGCCTGACGACCGAAGACCTCCCAAAAGTCCTGGATTTTACACCGCCTTCCGAATCAGATCATTTACCACCGCCACACACGACCGACCTTCCTTCCGGGCAAGATCCTGAAGCGCCTCCATCAACTCAGGCTCAATCAAGGTAGCCAGTCGATCGTCCAGACGTCTTTCAACAGGATCGGGGGCTTCTTCTTTCGGCCGGGTATACAGCTTGCTAAAAAGGAAGAGCAACAAAACGATGAACACGATCAAAAATCCGGTCACTGCCATAAAATGGCCCTCAAAAAATGCTTCCACCTTGACTTTGCACACAGAATAAGCGATATTGCAGCGTTATTCCCCACCATAAAACACAAAAAAACGGTCTGACCTGGCCGTCAAACCGTTGCGAATCATTGTTTTGTTGGAGAATAGATATGACCTGGTGGATCATCTGTGTTAGCGCAGCCCTCTTGATCATTATCTCAAAATCGTATTTTTCCAACGCCATATCCCGGCTCCGGCAAAACCTGAGCCGCCAGCAGCGGGAAACCCTGGAATTGAAGGGCCTTTTGACAGACGCCCGTGAAGTCCATCAAAACCTGCTGCGTCAGGCCAAACTCAGAACCGCCGATATTTCGAGAGCCAAAAAGCGGATCGCCGACCAACAGGTGGAAATTCGCAGGTATGAAAGCGCCAAAGCACAAGAGGACGAAGCATAAAACCGTTTCCGGATCGGACCCTTCATAGCACAAAAAAAGGATCGTCGGGTATCTCGACGATCCTTTTTTGCACACTCACGATGTAGGACGAACAATAAATCGGTATTTGAGCAAACACATCAACATCTGACGGATTTTTCTGGCGCGTTTGTTGTCCTGCTTCTCCCTGTTTTGTGCAGCCATCATTCAACCTCCTGTCAACTTGTATGAGAGGATTCTGCACCTATTTTCATGATCGGCAAAACAAAAGCAAACTTAACCGGAGAGATAAGGGAAAAGGGCCAACAAAACCGCCTATTTGACATAATATCCGATAAATAGAAAATCGATAAACAACAACAAACACAAAACTTCGACAACCAGGAACAGAATGAGTTCCACCCGTTCCCGAACAGTCGGGGCTTCGGTAGATTCGCCTTTTGGGGCCACAACTTGCTTGGGCATCAAAACCTCCGCCAGAAATCAAACCATTGCAATATCAATGATTATACATGCTTTCTTCATCAAAGTCAATACCTTGTCGTTGAATAGGCTGCCTGTAAGGAAAAACTGGACAAAATAAGAGACTCTTATTATTATTTACCGTTTGGCAAGAGAAAGAAATCCTCCGTCTTCTGCCTCAAAGGACGCTCCATGAAATCCCTGGTAATTGCGTTGACGCTGTGTTTCATCACAGCAATTTCCATTGCGCAGGAACCCCAAGATCCAGTCGAAGTGGTCCTGAAATCTGGCCGTGTGATCCGCGGCAAACTGGTCGAGGAAACCACCACTACCATTATCTTGCAAACCGACTCCAACCAGATCAGAATCTCCAAAATCAACATCAAAACCATCAATGGAGAATCCCCCTTCAAGCGTCGGTCCGCCGGTCCCCAGTCCGTGTCCAGGAAATCGTATCCAGAAGACATCTTCATCCCTGCCGACGATTTCCTCATGGGGGCCAGCACGGGCAAAGACAACCTGGTGCATCGGGTCTATCTGGATGCCTTTCGCATCGACACCTTTGAAGTCACCAACGCCCAGTATCAGGCCTTTACCAAAGCCACCGACCGGCCTGCACCGCGTTATTGGGAAGACCAGGATTATAACAGTGCCGAATCGCCGGTTGTCGGCGTCACCTGGGAAGATGCCCAGGCCTATTGCGCCTGGGTCAACAAACGACTGCCCACCGAAGCCGAGTGGGAACGGGCCGCCCGGGGGGCCAAGAGCCGCCTCTTTCCCTGGGGGGATCGTTTTGACCCAAGCCATGCCAACACCAAAGAAGCAAAGCACAATCACCCCCAGCAGGTCGGCAGCTATCTTAGCGGTCAAAGCCCCGATGGACTCTTTGACGTGGCCGGCAACGTCTGGGAATGGTGCCAGGATTGGTATGACAAAACATACTACGGGTTCTCCCCGACCAAAAACCCCAACGGGCCGGCAGACGGAAAACAGAAAGTCATCCGGGGCGGTGGATGGACCGCCAACCACGTGGACATGGCCTACCGCCGGGGGATGAAGCCCGACAAAACATACCCCTCATTGGGATTTCGTTGCGCCAAATCTGAAAAATAGGTTCCCAACCATAATCTGTACACACAAGTAAGGGCATCGCGTGAGAAATTCGCAATGCCCTTGATTTGTGTACAATCGACTCAAGACCCTTCTTGTGAACGGGCCGATCGAATCAGTTTGACCAGGAACCCGATCCCGATAAACAAAATGGCGCCTAAAAGGGCCAGCAGGAACAGATTTTCTCCCAGATCGCCTGTCTGCGTCAGCAAATTTCGAATGACCGCGCCCAGTACCACCAAAAAGATGAGGAGGAGGACCAGGTTAAAAACAATTTGGATCAGCAACTTTTGAGGTTGAGACATGCATCCCTCATCAACGGTGCCCAGCCTTTTTAAAGCTATTCCCCAAACCCATCTATCCCACCTTCCGGCAAATCCAAATCATCCAGTCCTTCGATTCCTTCCAGCATATCGTCGGTACCCACCACATCGCTATTGCCCCGAATCAGCATCAAGATAGAGTGGTGGGGCACAATCAAATACTTATCTCCCTCAAACTTCACCTCAAATGCCGCTTTTTTCAAAAACAGGGCATAATCTCCAACCTCAGCCTGCAAAGGCACATATCGCGGTTCTTTGGACGAACTCTGCCAGGGCTGATCGTCATCCGGCGATTCGGGCAGCGGAATTCCAGGGCCCGTCAACATCACCCGTCCCCCCTGCACTTCTTCTTTTTCCACCACGGTTTGCGGTAAGTACAGGCCCACTTCCGTACGCTCTTCCACATCTTCCTGCTTCAACAGCACCCTGTCCCCAACAACGATCAACTCCCGATTCCCAATTTTCATACCTTTCCTCTCAGCTTAAAGAATCACTTCTACCCCGCAGGCGTCTTGGCACATCGAAATCCAATACTATCCTGCATGGTTGAGGGCGGTGAAAAATGACGGGAGGCGCACCGCACGCCCATCCGATTTTCCGCATAAAAACCGCCCCGACACACCCGATACTGACCACCGGTCGGACCGGTCGGGTTATCTACCGGAGCCGTCTTATAATAGTCGTCGTAATACCAGTCTTCACACCACTCCTGCACATTGCCACACGTATCCATCACACCGTAAGGACTGCCACCGCCGGGAAACTCGTTTACAGGGGTGGTTCCGCTATAGTCGTTGGTGGAATTCACATTGTCTTTCCGAAATGCATCGCCCCAGGAATAGGTCTGCCCCAAAGTCCCGCGAGACGATTTCTCCCACTCCGACTCGGTAGGCAGCCGCTTCCCCACCCATTCGGCATATTCGCTTGCATCCTGCCAGCTCACATTGGTGACAGGATGTTTGGCCTCTTCAAGCGGATAGGTCCCACTTGTCCAACCCGGGGGGGGCCGGTGCCCGGTTACATCGACAAACATCTTGTACTCCTGATTTGTCACCGGATACCGATCGATCGAGAACCCGTTCATCAAAACCGTCCGCTCAGGCACCTCGTCCCGAGACCCATCGTCGTCGCCCATCAGAAATTCCCCGGAGTCGATAAAGATCATCTCCTTGGGATTTAACTGTTCCTGGAACTGCTTGCGCTGATCGTCCAGGGAACTCAATTCTACTTTTAAAGACTCGATCCGCTCCAGACTTTCTGCAGTAATCTGCTCGCTTTCCTGGATCTGTCTTTCCACATTCGCCCGACTGGATTCCAACTGCTCCACCGTCGGCTGCAACAAGGCCGCCTGTTTTCGGAACACGGCAAAGATCTGAAAGCAAAAAGCGCCAAACCCTATAATGAGAACCGGATACATCCAATCCATAACCAGGTCCTTCCATAAAAATCCCATCGGCCCGTTCAGGTCCACCCCACCCATCTGATGGAACAAGGTTCCTATTTTCCTAACATCCTTAAATTTAAAACATTAAAAAGCACCTGTCAACTACTGCGAACAACCAAAAAGCCCGTACCACAATAAGGTACAGGCTTTTGTATGACGAAGGAATGGCTGAACAGGTCCGGTCCAGGATCAGAATCCTCAAACAGATTCCTGGGCCAACGTCACTTTTTCCAGCAAGGATATCTGAACCGAATACGTGACCCGGTCTTCGATGACCACCATTGCTTCATGGTCCGAAACAGTCAATACTTTCCAGGGGCCCCAACGGATATAGTCCTTATCCTTATAGACCACCTGATCTCCCGGTTTTAACTCTGTGCCCAACATATGCAATCTCCTCACTTGCAGGTCTCTCCACGCTGCCTCCCCATCCCACGGACCGTTCAGAATGCATATGCTATGCCACAAAAAAAGAGAAAGTCGTGCAATATTTATAAACGACTGATTTTTTATCCTCTTACACAAGGAATAAAAAACCAGAACATGCCCATCACCAATCCATCCAAATCCAATATGGTAGAAATGCCACACCACATGGCGGAAATCAGACGGTTCGGCAAGCCCAGGTCTTTATGGGAGTGCCGCTTTTACAATGTCCAACAACTCCTTTATCTCAAAAGGTTTTTCCAGCACGGCTTTGGCGCCCAGTTCCTTGAGATAGTCTACCCGCTCTTCATTCAGGTTGGCGCTGATAATAACGACCGGCACTTCAATGCCATCATATTGCAAAACCAGCATAAACTGATCTCCGGGAGTAGGCATCACCAGATCGGACACCACCAGATCCACCTCATCAAAATCTACCTCGTCCAGGGCAGGGGCTGCATCCTCAAACACCTGCACCTCGTGTCCGTCCCGCTTCAAGGCCGCTTCAACCGTATCTCGCACCGCCGCATCGTCATCCATCACCACAATACGAGCCATTTCACGTACTCCCTTCTCCAAATAGATCTGCCCAACCGAATCTGGACAGAAGATGAACCCCGACCGACTGAGACCCTATACCTCCACCACCCACGGGATAGTTTCCGACAGAACGCCGTATTGTTGTTCTGCCCAATGGTTTAAAGGACGGACATTGGCCCCTCCCGACCCATTGTTTTTTTCTTCTTTGAAGAATTGTTTGTCTTGCTCGCTTAAAACAGACACCCCAAACCCCCTTAGCCATCATTTGTTTTTTAAAACCTGGAAATGACATTGCGAAAAGCGCTTCTATTATATAACTTGGACAAAAACCAAGCAATAACAAATTATATTCGGGGTATTTGTGGCAAATGATGAAAATGTTGATCGCGTGAAAAAAGCGTCAGATTATTTTCCATAACCAGAGCCGCGATCCAGATATCGTTGGTAGGAATGGGTGTGCCCTGCTGACGCAATTGATAGAAAATTTGCGCGTAGTGGCGGGTAGTTTGATCGGTAGGATAGAGCATAGAAACACGCGGGCTATTGAGAAAGCGTGTAAGAATCCGCTCATTTTCACGGGCTTTTGTACCACACAGAAACCCTGCCCTCAGTTCCGCCAACGTGACATGAGGCAGAAAAATGCGATCGGCAATCTGCACCTGATCCACAGCCACTGAATCGTTGGCGCAAAAATCGCGATATCGATTGGTATCCATGGCGATGTTCATTGCCAGAGGTCCTGATCGATCTGATCCATATCCTGAATGGCTTTGTCAAACTCAGGATCATCAACCCAGGTGCCTGCCAAATCATCTAAATCATGATAGCGAATGGGGTTCCCAGTAAGTCCCAGGCCACGTTCCAACATCTCAATGGCCACAGTATTGAGACTGCGCCCCTCTTCGCGAGCCCGCTGCCTCAGTGCCTCATCAATCTGGGAGGGCACTTGCCGTATCGTATATTGCACTCGACTCTTTTCCATGCCTGCAATATAGGCAACTAATGCAGGCATGTCAAGAAACCTAACCTCGATCCTTCAACCTCCCCGCAACCGCCGTTCCTTACACAAGGAAAAATAGTAACGATGGCATTGAATACACATCCACGAATGATTATTGCACATCGAGGCGGCGTTGTGGATGCAGAACATTCGGAAAACAGTTTTAAAGCACTCCAGGAAGCCATTCTCAAAGGATATACGCACGTAGAAATCGATGCACGAATCACTGCGGACGGGCACGTAGTATGTTTTCACCATGATGAGTTGATGGAAGAAGCGGGCATGGAAGGAAAAATTTCGGACAAGCCAAGAGATGAAATCACAGACATTGTCTTGACAAGGTCAGGAGAAAAAATACCGACCTTTGAAGCTTATTGCGCCCGGTGCGCTGGCTACATAGATGTGATGATCGACCTCAAAGGGTGTGAAGATAAACACATCGATTCATATGCCAGTGAAATCGAAACAACACTGACAAAACATAATTTGATTCAAAACGCACTCATACTCATAAACCGCGTTCCAAAAAACAATCAGGATAAAATAGCCCTGCGTTTTCTGGGCAAAATCAAACTCTCATGGCGCGAACCCTTAAAAAAGACCCAACAGGCAGCAAGCCAGGATTCTGATTTTCCAAGCAGACACTATGTATTTAATCACGGAATTGATTTCACAGCGCAAGAAGTGGAAGGATTTCATGAATTGGGATTGGATGTGATTGTCAGCATAAATACGGAACATTATGTCTCAGGGGATCCCCAGAAACGAGGGACTGAACACATACAGCAAATGTTGGAATTTGGCGTCGACGGTTTTCAAATTGATTCCTGTTACGATCACGCGTTGTTTGATAAATAATCAACTATTGGCCTGCACGGGGGGCAGCCGGATCGGTTCCACCAATCTGACCGAGCGCCAAAAACGTATTCTGTCCCCTGCGTCGGTCCACAACCGGGTGGATGTTAAAGCGAACATTTGAAGATGGCAAAATCTGAAACGCACGCCTCAGAAATCTGAAAAACTCCAGATTTCTGAGGAATTTTTTTGTCTATTAAAAAATTAATATCCCCATGAAAATTATCAAAATATTGTTTATAAATAAATTATCGTCTCACATAGCTTGCAGGTTTACCACTGGCACACCAATTGCAATAATGAGGCAATGAATTCTTCGCAAGCTGTTTTACATCCATAAAGGAGATCGAACGATGAAACATATTCTGTATGCCGCAATCGGCGTGGCCTTTTTTTTGGTGGGCTGCGGGAGCGACAACATCACCGGTTCACCACCTTTGGAAGACAATAGATCCGACCTGACCCAGAGCGATCAGAGCACCGGCACCGTTGAAAACCCGACCCCCAATACGCCCCCCGGAGGGGGGCCAGGGATTGCGCCTTACGATCCAGTTAGCGACTATCAGAGCCTGATCGTGCGCCTGCAAATCTCAGGTGCCACCGTCGAGACGGCCGGCGAAGTCTCACAGCCCTTCTTCTCGGTCAAAGGCCAGGCAATCACAGTCAACGGGACCGCCGTGCAGGTCTTCGAGTTTGCAGACGCGGCGGCGGCCAAAGCCGAAGCTTTACGGGTACCCCAAGACGGCAGATCCTTCGACACCCTTATGATCACCTGGATCGGCACCCCCCGCTTCTATGCAGCAGGCAGGGTGATCATCCTTTATGTTGGTGATGACAAAGATGTAGTTGACACTCTGGAAACCGTGCTGAGCCGGCCCTTTGCCGGAGGGGACCGTCCGGTTAACGGCAACCCAGAGCCTCTCCCTCCAATCCCCATTGATCCGCCGGGGGGCAAAGTCGATGGCCAGGGCTCTACAACTGGTTTTCCGACGCCGATCGGAATAACCGACGGCCAGGTACAGAACGGGGGGGACCAGACCCCCGGTCATGTCGCCGTACCCATCGGCGAATATCCCGATGATGTGGGCCCTGTAGACGACCCCCGGGATTTGCCACCAGGAGCCGAACCGATTGTTGATGTTTCGCCGCCCATCGCGATAGACCCCATACCGGACAGACCTGCCAATAATTCGGGCGTGATAGATGAGCCACTCCCAACGGTCCGGAAAGTGGACATCCGAGGTACCGTCTCAACCATCCGGGAGGCCGATGCAAAACGCAAAACCAGGGGCATCATAGCCACGGTCCTGATCGAAGGCCCGGTCACAGAGGACACCATCGTCGACAAAGCGATCGTGACCATCACGCGTGAAACCCGCATCTATGAACAGAACGGCCAGAACCGCCGAGAGGTCAGCGTCGATGCCCTGAAAACCGGACTGCGTGCTCAGGCCCTCTTCACCGGCCCCGTCATGGAATCTTATCCCGTTCAGGCCACCGCATCCGAGATTGTCATTTTGAAATAGCAAAATACATCCTTGGTTCCGCTCTGGGATACCCGAGTATTGACGACAGAATATGGAAAAAGAAAGCCCCGGCGAGGTGGGACGCCGGGGCCTGTCGTTGCTGGGAACGGATGCAATCCTACCGGAACAGAATTTCACTGCGTCAGCGTGCCTCCTCACCTGCCTGAGTCAACTCCACAATTCTGTCAAACCGAAAATTGTGAACCAGATCCGTCAGCTCCCTGGCCAGGTCTGCGTGCTCTATTTCAATCTGCTGCAGAAGCGCCACAACCGCCTCGGCATCCGCTTGACTCGCCGCGTCTAGCAGTTTGGACCTCCAGTCCGCCGGGAGCACAGACAGGGCTTCCGGCGTCAACATCTCTCTCGATGCCGATTCCGAATCGCTCGAAGCCATCTGATTGATTTCCTCCAAGACGGCTTTAATCCCGGCCATATCAAACTGACGGGCCAATGTACTCAGATGCTCGACCAGATCCGGCGCTTCCTCCCTTAACCTGTCCAGCACATTCCGCAGTTTCGTAATATTGTGCTCGTCTACCGCCGACACCAGGCTCGAATACAGATCCGAAGGCAACTCGATCTCTTTCCAATCCGCTTCCGCAGGGCGTGTCAAACTATCCTCCGTTTGGGCCAGCGTCGCACTCCTGTCAACTTCCTCCTGCGCCACGCCCGCCCCCAGATCCTCGGCCAGCTCGATCTGCACATCGAACTTAAAGATGGTGCCCTGTCCCACCTGGCTGCTGAGGGTGATCTCCCCATCCATCAAACGAACATACTGCTGGCTGATGGGCAAGCCCAGCCCGAGCCCTTCCTGGGCAAGATAGCCGACATCGGGCTGCACAAAAGATTCGAACAGGTTCTCCATAT
>JAPUJS010000401.1 GCA_027296045.1 bacterium
TTTCAGCAGGTACAATAGAGATCCCAAGACCCAACACACAAGCCGCAATCAGAGTGATACCATGCGAACTGGTCCAATGCACATAAAACCGTCGATACAGACAAAGGAAGATCAGAAAGGCACAACCCAGCCCAACCCAGGCACCTCTGGAACGGGTTGCCAATAAAAAAGCGCCCTCGAGTCCGACCCCAACACCCCAGAGTCCAATTGCAAACAGCGTCTTCTTTGTCATCCAAACCCAAAGCGTCAGCGGCAAGAAGCCCACCAGATAAGCAGCTGCCAGGTTTCGATGGCCCAACGTGCTGCTCGGCAACCCACCGCTTGGAACCCACTGGGTACCAATCCCTACAGATTGCATCAGGCCAAAGGCAGAAATCGCGACAGCCACGGCACAGGCCGCCCGCACAACCGTCTCAAAACCCGCCCGGTCCAACCCGTTTAGCAAAAGAAGAAAAAAGAGAAAACCTGCTATATGGGTTGCAACAGGTAACAAAGAGGCAACGGGATTGACCGATTGGAAGACCGACAGCACATCTGCCAGCAAAAAGACCAACGCCGGAAAAACCAGCGGGGACGGTTTCCAGGCTGCCTTTCCCTGAAAAATCCATATGCCAACACCGACAAGCCCCAAAACTTGAAGCACCAGCACCTGCGGCAACAAGACGAACCGACCCACGCCGTCCAAATGAGCAATGGGAATCAGCACAACGCCGGCAAGCCCCAAAACCTGCACCGAACGTGTAAACGAACGGTCCATTTATCCTGGAAACCACTTAAACCGGTCGGCCATCTCCGTCAGCAACTCGGACACCATCTCCTGAATAGCTTCCATCCAAATCCGCTCCTTTTCCACGGCATTCAAATAGCTGGTGCGGTCGTCGCGAGAGGTTGGAAACATGCGAATCCCCCGGCCCCGTCGTCCGGTTCCGGAAAGCAAAAAAGAGAGCACCCGCCCCTGGGTCCGCCGGTCCACAATGCGAATATCTGCTTCCATTTGTGCCTGGGTATTGGGCAATCCCAACACCAGGGGCACATTGGGCTTGGCGGTCCGATTCATTTCATATCGCAACACCCGTCCTGTAATCACCACATCCACATCCGATTTTCGGGCCAGACTCATCGCCGCATCCAGATCCAGAAACGCCGTGCCCTCGCCCACCGGCACCACTCGAATATGTCCATATCGGGTCATCGCGGTTCTGATCTGGTCGGCCACGAGTATGCCGGCATTTCGGTGCTCAAAACCCGAAAAATTCACGACCGCCACACGGACGGAAGTCTCAACATCCTTGGGGGTCCGAACCCGCACGCGAGCGTCCCGCTTTCGGCTGGCACCCAGTCTGGGTTTCAGCCGGATCCCCGCAATTGCTGTCACACTGGGCAAATCATCGCTCAACCCCCGCTCCACACCGGCCTCCAATTTGATCCGCCAGATATTCATCTGAGCGCCCAGAACTGCCCTGGACGTAAACGCCCCGGCAATGGCACTGGGTTCTCTCACATATTCTGCCGTCATTGTAAACACCTGATTTCTCCCCACTTCGACACCAGCCCCCAGCACCAGTCCGGGATCCCGGGAACCCGATGAAATCAAATACCCGGCATTTAGCCGAAATCCGACGGCATCTTTGTTCAGATCCAGCATCATCTTGGAAGACATCTCTCGCACTTCGCGACTAAAAGGCCGAACTTGCAGGGCCTGCCGTCCTTTGTACCCAATCGGGTGCAGCATCGAAAAATCAAAGCCAAAATAATAACCCGACGGCACCTTTCCCGGAAATCCGAACTTGAGCGTCGTGTTAATGTCTCCAGTTCCGTATTTGGCCAGCCCCCCCGCGATATCAAACAGCAAAGGCACGCTCATCAAAAAATCCACGCTGTTGCCAAGGCCGTATCCGATGCCCAGATGTCCGGTCAATGAACTGCCCATGCCTACCTTGCCCACCGAAATGCGATAGGCTTCGGCCATGTAGCGAAAGTTCAGCCCCCCCCGCCCGATCGGCTCCGCCGAAGAAACGCGAAAGAGGCCTTCGCCGGTTGGCACGGCAAAAGGTGGTGTCACTTTTTCCGATAAGACCTGCTGGGCGGGTGCCTGACCTGCAACCAGCAAAAAACTGAGAATCAGAATAATCGATCTCATAATCCCTGTAACTCCCCTATTTTTTGGATCATATCCGGCGGCGTCAACTTATTGGCATGGTAAAATAGCTTATACCCCGGATCGACCAGATCAAGATGGTGCAACGTGTTGTTGGGATCCAACGTCTCTACTGTATCCACAAAAGCCCCGAGAAAGAAAAAGGCCTCGGCCAGGACCAGGTGTACATCTTTAAAATCGATATTGTCGTGTGTCGAAAAATAGCGAGGATCAAGAGACAAAGCCCGATTTGCCGCATCCCGAGCAGCCGCCCAATTGCCCGCCGCCAGTTCCAGCCCGGCCAGCCCAACCCACGCATCGGAATTTCCGGGTTCGGCAGTCGTGGCCCGTTGAAAATTGCTTCGGGCAGCGCCCAGAAGTGCAGACCGTCCCTCCTGGGTTTGGGCCTGTCCGGCCTTCTGAAAAGTGAGCCAACCCAGTCCATTGTGTGCTTCCGAAAAACTGGGATCCAAAGCCACGGCATCCCGGAATAATTCTTCTGCTGCTTGAAGTTCCTCGGGGGTCTGGCTACTGATATAGCTTTGCCACCCCTCAAACGTCAACCGCTGGGAGGTCCCAAAAGTGCCTCCTGCCGAGGTGCCCCCGCCACAGCCAGAAAGTGTGGAAAGCAACAAGATAGCCCAAACACATGTCAAAGCGGTCTTCAACCAGGTCATTATCGTCACCCCTTGTCTTACTTCACCAGCACCATTTTTCGCGTCAATACCACATCCCGTGCTTCCAGCCTGTAAAGATACATCCCGGCCGCTATCTGCCGACCCAAATCGTCTGTAGCATCCCACGAAACCGTGTACCGCCCGGCTTCAAACCGACCGGCCATCAGCGTCCGGATTTCTTGCCCCAGCAAATTGTAAATCACAAGTCGAAAATCCACAGCCCCCGGCACATCAAACCGGATGGTCGTTTCCGGATTGAACGGATTGGGGAAATTCTGCTCCAATTGGAACTGCGTCGCCTGTGGCATCAGCGTTTGCAAATCGATCCTGCGTTCCCAGACGGTCTCATTCCCGGCCAGGTCCGTTAGTCTGAGCCTCAACATCTGGTCCACGCCGTCCCAAACGCCCCGCGGTGTCCACACAACCCGATGGTGTGCGGGATCAAAACTTACATCTACAGGCGTGCCGTTTACGGTCAAAAGAACCGATTCGGGATCCACCCCGCTTCCGACATCCTCCAATGAAATAGACAGCGCACCTTCTGCTTCCAAAACATCCACGTCGCCTGCAACAGGAGCAACCGCGTCGGCAAGTAATCGATAACGTCCGAATGCTGAAAAGGCACCTTCAATCTGACTCCCAACCCTTCGAGAGCCGGCAAATTGCCACTTTTCGGTCGCTTCATCCTGTCGATAAATTCCAATCGATGGATCGGAAGGCCCTGCTTGCTCAAAACGGATCTCCCCTTCTCGTTTCACTTTTGCCCAGGGCGCATACACCCGATAGACCTCTGAAACCGGCGTCAGCCCGTCCAAAACCGGCTTGGACCTGCCGGCACGATCGACCTCCGGCTCGGCATAAAGCGCCACCACCGAAGTCGATGTCACCCCGTCCTGGGGCAGCGACACGGTCACATCCCCGTACGTAATCGAAAAAGTGGATCGGACCTGGGCCCGTTCGATCTGCAACCGAAGCGTATCGGTTAACCCCACACGGGAGTCTTTCGCAATCCCTGTGGCCGAAAGCTCCACCAGTCCGACTATATCGTTACTCAGCACCAGACTTCCGAACCACATATTTTGCACATTGTCCACTTCGTTCACCGGAATCGCCGTCGGATTTGCGGTCGGGTCTTCGCCAAGAAGAAATCCTAAAAACGGTGCGCTCAAAAGATCCCGTCGGGACCTTATAAACACATCAAAAAAATTGGTCCGGATAGGATTGTGGATCAGTAAAATCTGCAACAATTCACCGCCCACCAAAAAATTGCCGGTCACCTGCACCGGGGTTGCCACACTCACGGCTTCCTGATCGCTAAATACATCTCGGGCCTGAAACAGAATCGCCCCGGCGCTGCCCTGAAACCCCGGCGTGGGCCTCAAAATGGCCACCTGATTTAAAGAATCGATCTCCACGCCGACATTGGGATTTGGCTGAACCGTCCAGACGATAGTGGCCGTATTTCCGGAAATCACCAGCGTTTTCAAGTCAATGGTGGTATCCTGCTCGGCCGTCAAGTTCAGTGGCCCAATATCTTTCAACATCAGCGGAGCATCGGTCCCGCTTTCGGGCACTACATTTACCACCAGACTGTCCACACTGCTATTCCCAGTGGTCTTATCCGTAGCTGTCAACACCACCTGGCTATTGCCCAACTGGACGCCAATCAAGAGCAACTGATCGGTCAGCACCTGGCTGAACACCTTGGTCGCATCGCGGGAAAGCGCGCTCCACACGATATTTTGGGGCGCACCGATCCGAATCAGCGGCCTCAAAGCAAGGGTATCGGGGATGCCCAGCGTCACCGTCTTTTGCCCCCCGATCACGCCCAGGTCCAAAACAACGCTTCCAGGATGCACAATGGTGACCCGCATGGTATCGGAAGCAAAGTTCCCATCGGGATCGAGTACCGTGAACACAATCTCTTCAAACTCGTTGGTGGCCGTTTCGGGCACCTGAAAGGTCGTCAGGTGGGTCAATAGATCGATATCTACGACAATCTGTTCCTGGCCAAATCCCGACCAGACCACTTCGGCGTCCGTATGATCGGTATCAAAATAAAACCCGTCCAGATCCAGCTGGCCGCTCTTTCCGGTCTCAATGATCAAGTCCGGCAACCCGCCCGCAACCGGAATGCCCGTGATGGGCGAGGAGACATAAATCCGCACGGCCAGAGAGTCTACCAACAACGTTGGATCGGTCACCTTCAATGTCACCGGCACATAGCCCACCGAATCGGGCGATGCGGAGACTTCCAGCCGACGGCTGTCCAGGGCGGCCGGATCGATCCGTGCCAGCGAAAGGGACGAACTGCTCCAGGAAAGCAGTTCAATCGGCGTATCCGGATCTATCACCAGAGAATCCAAAATGGTCGTAGAAGCCCCTGTCCCTGCCCGCACGCCCACCTTGAGGGATGGAATGATCACCTGGGGCGGCTGGGGGTCTTCGGGAGGCAATACGCGCACCTGAATCTGCTGAATATCTACCGCATTGGA
>JAPUJS010000402.1 GCA_027296045.1 bacterium
GATCTGGAGGTCACGACCGCTGGACCCTCTGCGCCTTTATATACGCCTCTCGCTCCTCTGGCGTGTAGACACGCAGTCTGTACGGTGGCCCCGCCAGCTTCTTTCGGGCCTCTTCATCGCCCGCGCTGGCACGCTGGATCAACTGATAGCGGGCCTCCCGCTCCCTGGCTATTTCTTCGTTGCGCTTGCTCATTAACATATGGTCATTCCTCCAGCCTACCTTATGACAAAAACTCTACTACTATCCGGGCTACGACTTCTGCATCTGCTCCTGGAAGGCGATCTCGATAAATTCGGCGGGCCGAATGAGGGCCACCAGCACCGTAACCCTCAGAATGCCATCCCAGATATCCTCAGGCGTCATCGTTTCGCCCAGGCACCGCCAGCCAGGTCCATCTCCAAATTACACAGGGTCAAAAAAACATGCCCTACGTCTCTGTTAATTTTCCCGAATCTTCTCCAGTCCCTATGTCAGCCCTCTGAGCTTTTCTACAAGATCATCACTCAAAACCTCCGAGCCAGCTGCGGCGTTCATCACGGCCTGTTCTGAAGACTTCGCGCCCGGGATCACCACCGAAACGGCGGGATGGGATATCACGTAACGCAACGCCATCTGCACCATCTCCTGACCGGGTTTCGCGACCGCCTTCAACTTCTCGACCCGCTCGATATCTGCCTCGAACTTCGCCTGCGCATTGGGGTCTGCGTGCCAGGCCGTGCGGATGCTATCCGTAAATTTAGTCGACTTGTCGTATCGACCGGACAGCAGCCCTTTGGCCAGAGGCCCCCGCACCATCACGCCGATATGGTTCTCCTGGCAGTAGGGCAGGAAGTCCTCTTCCGCTTTCCGATTCAACAACGAATAGTCAACCTGCACCACGCTGCACGATCCGTTTACATGAAACCGTTTCAGCACATCCAGGTTGTTGGTCGAGATCCCGTACGCACGAATTCGACCCTCTTTGAGCAGGATCTCGAAACCCTCCAGGTAAACAGAGGGATCTTCGATCTCTCCCTCGTGACACAAAATCACATCCAGCCAATCGGTCTTCAGACGGTGGAGCGATGCATGCACACACACCCGGATCGTATCGGGATATTCGCGTGGAATCAGCCTGCCAATTCGACGGCCCCAGTTGCCCGTCTTGCTCACCACCGTCACCCGATGCCGAATACCGGACAGAGCGACGCCAAGCCGTTCCTCGGAATTCCCACCCGGAATCCCGTAGTTTTCCGCCGTATCGAAAAGCGTGACTCCACTGTCAAAAGCGCTTCGAATCGTGCCGAATGCCGTCGCATCGTCAATGTCACCCCACTGATTCCCGATGTTCCAGGTGCCCAACCCCACTGCCGTCACATCGATACCTGTTTCCCCGAATGTCCGGTGAAGCATGTGTTACCTCCTAAAGTTGACTGAATTCTCTGTATCGGTTCATTCTGAATGTTTAAGATGGGTCGAGCCCATCACAGTCGAAAAAGACGGCGGACCTCTGCCAGTGACAGGGATGTCTCTTTTCCAAAGGCCTCGGCTTCAGACCCTGGGGCTTTTTTCTTGATCCCGGATTCTATTGGGGCTAATATACATCCAGAATAAAAACCAACCTGCAATAGTCGTCTCATTGTTCAACGTAAAAGTGGAGGCATTATGATCGGCGTCTTAACGCACCACTGGGCAGAAAAAGAACAGATCGATCCGGCTCGTGAGCTTTTAAATCGCAATGGATTGGCTCAAAGCAAAGCACCCGGATTTATTCGTCGAGAAACGCTCTATTCCCTGACCGACGAGACAAAAATCACCACATTGGTCACCTGGGAAAGTAATGAGATCTACGATGTATGGCGTGCAAGCCCCGAGCGTGAAGCCGTTATGGCCGGCGCAGGCGTCTTGTGGGCGAAGCCGACTGAGTCAGAACGGTTCGAGGTTGCCGGTTAACAAGGTGCAGCATTCTGATAGTTCCAACCCGGATCTGCTCCGAGCAGCCTCTGAGACTTTTCTCCTGATTCCGACTGTAGAAGGAGCCCACATACTCATTGGATAGCATTCTCGAACGTCTCTATCAGTTCGGATGAAGATATTGTGTAGCCAATGTTGAGTTCGGTATCGCGCACAGCGTTTTTTGTAAGGTCCAGCTGCTCTACCGTATCTACAGTTTCAACCGCCGTGGTGCAATCTCGAATCAGGATAATCTCGTAGCCCCGATCCTTCATCGCCCGCATCCCGTAGTCCTTAAAGGGGACACATATATTGGCTGCAAAACCTGCATAGAAAAGATAGAGAATTTGCTTGTAACATAATAGCCGATGAAGTTGATCTCCGTTGACCACGACTTCATCGCCGTCTTGAGGGGCAATTTCAGCAATGATAAGACGATTTCTGACGATTTCGTCAAGGGCTTGAGCGCCGGATTCTGAGGGGCGGGATAGCTTTCCGTAGGCTCCTGTTTTGTTTCGAAAATCGGACGGGGGCCAGTCGTCCTTCGGCGAGGAGAATCCGCCCCGCACTTCATCATCTCCAGCGTATCTGACCCACTGAGGATATTTTTTGGCGCAACCTGGACCCGGGGCGTGAATCACGGTTGCACCAAACCGACGAAAGGCTTCTAGGCTCGGCCTGATACGTTTGAGAGTAATATCCCTACCTCGCTGGAGATGGGTGTCAATGGGATGATCGCTCCAGACGTCCACCAGAACAAGGGCAATTTCACCTGCGCAGAGGGACCTGTGAAGGGTATTGTGATGAATATCGCTCTCGCTGATACCGACCTTCCGAGGTCTGTGATAATACCTGAAATCGAGTTCAATCTTCTTCATACAGAACACCTCACCGTAGACCGATGAATGAACATATTCGAGGGAAAGGCTCACCCCTCCAGTCGCACCACCCTACAGATCTGATCACCCTGGGAAAGATAAAACGCTTAGAACGGAAACACAAGAGAAGCCGGCACCGGTAGATCCTTCCGTATTCGCCCTCCCAGGCGGTCTGAGGGCAAAGCAAAAGCCCCGGTACCTGTGGGTAGAATGCCGGGGCTTTGCCGTCTTCACTTTTCCTGCGTTAAACATCTATGCCTTCGTCAAATAAAGGGCGTTCTTCCTTTTCCTAACTTGATACCCTTTTCTTTCCCACAGGGTTTTCTGAGCCTTCGCTGCTGCTTCGGTCTTATACTCTCTTTTCTCACTCTTTACCTTCGCCGCTTCTTTCTTTGCTTTGGCCATATCTCCCCCTTGTGGCCTTAGTGAATTCTGATGACGAGTAATATGGTTACAAGATAAGCAGTTATCATCCCAGGTGCAAATTTTTTAGCAAAATATCGGAATATGGTCCGGTCTCTCACTCTTCCACATCTTCCACCCGCACCACCACACAGGGGATCCACTCAGCCTATGAACAACCCCTCCTCCAACGTATCCTCTCCATCGTCATCCGCCAGAACACAGCCGTTAGCTGTGCAATCATGCTCGACCCCATCGGTAAAGCCGCGGGGTGTGCCAGATTGAGGTGCATCACCTTTTTGTAAGTCTGACGCGTTCGTTGTTAACATAATTTCAATACAAGGCTACCCTGGTTTTTCTCTTCAAGACTTTCATTATAATCATTTCTTTCAAATCTTCATTGAATCGGTCGAATTCTTCCTGGGTGAGATGGTTCATAGAATCCCCCTTTGAATGCAAAATGAAAAAATCAGTCCAGCAGACCATATCCCAAGGGGGAGTAAACGGCCCCATCGGGCTTCAACTCACTCTTTATGACCGTCACCCGATCCACCTGGAAATGAACGCTCGGTACAGGCCCCGCCCGGTCTTTCGGCACCTGCACCGGATTTCGTCTCGCCCGACCAAAGGTCACGTGGGGGAAAAACCTCCGTTTTTCAGCAGGAAACCCCGCCCCTTCCAGCAAGTCGTCCACCCGACCCTGAAGGTCCCGCAGCGGCTCCAGATCCCCCTGGATGCCCACCCAAACCACCCGTGCCCGATCCAGATTGGGAAATCCCCCCATCCCCGAAGTCGACAACCGCAATACCTGTGTGTTTGCGGCAGCTTCCTGGACGGCAGACACAATCACTGGGACTTGCCCTTCGCACACATCGCCCACAAACTTCAGCGTCAAATGCATCCCTTCCGGTCGCACCCAGCGCACCTTCCGGTCCAAAAAATCCAGGTTGGATTGCGTATCCGCCAGAATCTGCCGGACCACCCCTGGCAATTCCAGGGCCACAAAGATTCGAATCGATGCCATCACCAAATCCAGAGCGCTGCCCGAAGGATCAGGTTGCCATAAATTCCCACGATCAGATCGTCCATCACAATACCCCACCCGCCGGGAAGACCTTCCGATTGTCGAGCAGGAGGCGGTTTCAAAATATCGAGTGCCCGAAACAAAAAAAATCCGGCCACACCCAGCCCAATAGACGGCGCTAACATAAAAAGGGTCGCAAAAAATCCGACAAATTCGTCGATCACCACATACCCCGGATCCTTTCCCCAAACCCGTTCGCCTTCCGAAGAAGCATAAACAGCCACCCCAAACAGCACGCCAAGCCCCACACTCCAGGCCAGCAATCCCAGGGGTGGTAAGACACAATAGATCACGAGTGCCACAGCCGTTCCCGCCGTTCCGGGAGCAAAGACCGAATAGCCAGAAAAAAAACCGGTTGCAATCAACCGGACCGGGAAAGACATTTCCATTTTAAAATTGGATTTCACGCCGGTTTCCGGTTTTCAATCCAATAGCGCACGCCCGACACCACGGCCAGAAGCGTTACCGAGGCCACCAGCCCGTTGAGCACCAGATAAGACCAGGGGCCGACCAATTCCAGCGGCTGAGAAGTCCACTCCGCCTGAATAACCCGAACATTCATAAACACCAAAATGCCAAAGGTCAATACCAGTTGCAGCATGGTTTTCCATTTGGCCAACCGCGAGGTCACAACCGGCTTGCCCTTGTGAAGTGCATACATGCGCAAGCCCGTAATCCAGACATCCCGAACCAGCCTCGCCCCCACCAGCCAGGCCTTCACCAGCCCCAGCAGCACAAAGGCGATCAGCGCAGAAGAAACCAGAAGCTTATCGGCCAGCGGGTCCATAAACCGCCCGAAGCTGCTAATCGTTCCATCCCGCCGGGCGATTTTCCCATCGTAAAAATCTGTTAGAGAAGCCACCCCAAATACCAGGAGAGCCAGCATTTTAGAATACCAGTTTTCCTCAAAAAGCAGCACCAGAAAAACCGGCGTCAACAAAATCCGAAACACCGTCAGCACATTCGGCACCGTCAACACCCGATCCGTTGTACCCGGCTTGGGCATCGGCACCAACCGATTGGGTCTCAATGTATCCACAGGTGTCATCGTCAAAACTCCCTGCGTCCTTCCAGGGCACGCATCAAGGTAACCTGATCGGCCAGGGCCAGGTCACTGCCGACCTGCAGCCCGCGAGCCATCTGGGTCACTTTCAAATTCAGAGCCCCCAGGCGCTGGCTCAAATACTGGGCGGTTGCATCGCCTTCTAAGGTCGGACCATTTGCCAGAATCACTTCCTCTATCTCCCCCTGTTTCACCCGATCTATTAGCGCCTGAATGTGCAAATCTTCCGGCCCCACCCCATCCAGCGGGGAAAGCTGTCCATCCAGCACGTGATAGAGCCCCTGATAAATCCCGCTTTGCCGGAACTTTTGCTCCAGAGCCAGCAAATCGCCCACATAATCGACAACCATCACCTGGGACCGATCCCGGCGGGGGTGGGTGCAGATCAGACAGGGATCGACTTCTGTTAAATTAAAACACACCGAACACCGCTTCATCCGGGTCTTCACATCCACCATCAAATCGGCCAGAGCTTTCACCCGATCCGTGTCCCAGGTCAGCATATCCAGCGCAATCTTACGCGCCGAGACAGGCCCCACCCCCGGAAAGTGATTCAACGCGGCAATCAGCCGTCCAATGGGATCTTCTGCCACAGTGCCCCCCTAAAATCCCGGCAAATTCATCCCCGGCGGGATCAACCCTGCGGTGACCTTTTGCATTTCCTTATCGGCCATTTCCTGGGCTTTTTCCCGGGCCTGCTGGATGGCCGCCATAATCAAGTCTTCCAACATTTCCACATCTTCCGGATCGACAACCTCGGGATCAATCTTCATTCCCACCACTTCCTGTCGTCCATTGGTCGTCACCACCACCATTCCCCCCCCGGCTGTGCCTTGGACCTGTTTGTGGACCAGGTCTTCCTGCACTTTTGCCAGCTTGGCCTGCAACTGCTGGGCCTGCTTCATCATAGACCCCATACCCTTCGCCATAAATCAAACTCCTTCATCCAACGATTGCGGTTGACTGAACACCCTGGTTCAAGCGATGTTTTGTACGCCCTGCAGGGCACCGCCTCCTGCCCAAAGCATCCTTATTTTCCCTGACGCACCACTTCGCCGCCAAAAATCTGGAGCACCATCTGCACCCGTTCATCGTCTTCGGCCGAACGTTCAGCCACCTGTTCGTCCTCACCCCCGGTGTCATAATCCACTTCACACAACATCCGGAGCGATCCGCCAAACACTTCGGCTGCAACGCCTTCCACCATCTCCCGATGCCGCCGCACCTGATTGGCGTGAAATTCCAGATTTTTTTGAAACGACACCAGCAACTGACCGCCGTCCAGGGACTTGGGCGTCCCTTGTGCCAGAAAGGTCCCAACAGAAATTTTCTTTGATTTCACTTCCTGCACAAACCGTTCCCAACCAGCACCAATCGCTTCCAGCGTCACCTCCCCCGCAGGTTCAGGTAGCGATTCGGGTTCCTCCACCATCGATTCGGGGGCAGGTTGAGAAACCGGTTCAGAGACGGCTTCAGACAATAGGGCCTCCATCGAAGGGGGTGCTTCAACAGGAGGAGGTGCCTGCTGCCGAACAACCGGCTTTGTGGGTTCAGGTGCCCGAACAGGTTTTGGAGAAAGCGAAGGAGCCCTGGGGGGAGACGGACGGCTTCCCGAATCTCGCAGCAGCGATTCCAGGTTTTCCATCCGGCCCAGCAACTCGGATAGATCTACACTGGAAGGCATCTGCACCAGCTTCATCACCGTCAATTCCACCCAGAATCGGGGTTCGGAAACGCGCCCTAAATTCAATTCCAGTTCGGACACGGCAGAAAGCATGCGCAACAAATCCGACTCCTGAAACTGCCCAGCGAACTCTCCATAGCGGTCCCGATCTGCTTGCGGCAGATCCTCGTCATTCAGTTCCCCTTCCACACAGGCCACCAGCAGGTGCCGAAAATGCTCCAGCAAACCGTCTGCGAATTCCCCAATATCGCCCCCCTCTTCCACCAGGTTTTCCACCCCCTTTAAGGCGGCGGCCCCGTCTCGTTCCAGGATGGCCTGCGTCAGATCAAAATAGAGATCCCGGGGAATCAGTCCCAGCAGATCTTGAACCGCTTCGACTGTAATGCCATCTTCCGAAAACGACACCACCTGATCCAGGAAACTCAAAGCATCGCGCATCGCCCCATTCGCTTTCCGGGCAATCTGAAAGAGGGCCAATTCGTCCGCCTCCAACGCCTCGCCCGCCACCGCGTCTTTCAACTGGGACACAATCACCTCGGCGGGGATACGCCGGAAGTTGTATCGCTGACACCGCGACAAAATGGTTTCCGGAATCTTGTGGGACTCGGTGGTTGCAAAGATAAAAACCACATGAGGCGGCGGTTCTTCCAGGGTTTTCAACAAGGCGTTAAAAGCCTCGTTGGTCAGCATATGAACTTCGTCGATAATATACACCTTCCGCTTTCCCTGCACCGCCGCATACCCCACTTCTTCTCGCAACTGGCGAATCTCGTCAATCCCCCGGTTGGACGCCCCGTCAATCTCCAATACATCCAGGCTCCTACCACCCCGAATGGCCTCACACGAAGCACACGCTCCACAGGGATTTTCGGTCGGACCCTGCTCACAATTGAGTGCCATAGCAAGCAGCCGGGCTGTCGAGGTTTTCCCTGTGCCCCGGGGGCCTGAAAACAAATAGGCCTGTGCAACCCGTCCTTTGCGAATGGCATTTTGCAACGTCTGGGTCACATGACCTTGAGCCGCAACGGCCTCAAAAGTCTGTGGCCGGAGCTTCCGGGCAAGTACTTTATAATCGCTCACATTCATAGGATTCTGTCAAGATAAAAACAGCCTGGGGAAAACGCCTGTGAGGGGAGACAAAAATAAGGTCGTGCACCACGCTTCGATCCTCTATATCAGGGCGTCCAACGAGCGCTGGCTCCTGCCAGGTACCCCTGCGGCACACAGGTCGGGTCGCCTACCGCTGCTACCTTCCGGTCCTGACGGAGTTTGGCAATGACCTATTGCGCAGGACCTGACGATCAACGCTGCACACTCCCTGGGCACAAACCTGAAACAGATAAACCTCAGACGTGGACTTCGACCCCGCTAAGCGGATTGCGGGCAACAGGGCACCGCTACTTCCCCGTCTAGCACGACCTATAAAACCGGTTTCGGGTTCCAGGTTCCAGATTCCCTCTTTTCCCCCGCCAAAGAGGAGTGGGGGCGGAAATTCGGAACTTGGAACCCGAAACTTTTCTATTTTTGGTGGAGCTGATGGGGGTCGAACCCACGACCTCTAGAGTGCGATTCTAGCGCTCTCCCAACTGAGCTACAGCCCCACCGAAGATGTCTATACTTTTTCGAGACTAATTTCCCGAACCCCCGACACGTCCTTCAACACCGTCGCATCACCCAACACCCGTCCAATCGGGTTCACCGGGCTGGCCGGACGGATCTCATCTCCCACACTGGCCGGGGTTTGTCCATAAAAGATACAAAATGCCTGGCCCGGAGGCCAGTAGCCAAGATCGTTTAGAGCCACAGTTTCCTGGGGATCTTCCGGATCGGCATCCACCGGAATGGCGAAATAGATTTCATCCCCCCAGGTATTGAACGAACACGTCAGCGGCAACACATCCAGAATTTGGGCCGCCGTATTCGAGTCATTCAATTCGGCATCCAGCGTGATCTCACCCACCGTAATTTGGATGGCCTCCGGCATCTAATATCCACCTCAAATCTGCAAGACGTGAGGCGAAAACTCCGCCTCACGTCGGATAAACTATTGGCGGAGAGGGTGGGATTCGAACCCACGGTATCCGGGAAGGATACACATGATTTCCAGTCATGCCTGTTCGGCCAGCTCCAGCACCTCTCCGCAAAATAAAAAAATAACGATGTTGCGCCCGGAGACCTAATATTAAGGATCTGGCGGAGAGGGTGGGATTCGAACCCACGGTACCCGAAGGGCACAACGGTTTTCGAGACCGCCCGATTCAACCGCTCTCGCACCTCTCCGCAATCGATTCTAACCTTACCGACGTTTTACACCAAAAAATTGTTTCAAAAGCTGACTGGATTCTCCCGCCAGCACCCCCCGTTGCACCCCCACTTGGTGGTTCAACCGCCCATCTTCCACCACATTTCGCAACGACCCGCAAGCCCCGGTTTTGGGATCCGATGCCCCAAAAACCAGTCGGTGGATGCGTGCCAACACCAGCGCTCCAGCACACATCGCGCAAGGCTCCAGGGTCACAAACAATGTGCAGCCGGAAAGCCAGCGTTCTCCAAGCCAGTGGGTGGCCGACTGAATCGCCAGCATCTCGGCGTGAGCGGTCGGATCGCCGGTTTCCAGAATTCGGTTTCTGCCCCGCCCTACCACCTCCCCATCCTTCAAAATAACTGCCCCAACAGGCACCTCATCTGCCCTGGCGGCGGCTTGGGCTTCTCGAAGCGCCAACCGCATTCCGGCTTCGTCTGCGACCAAATCCGTTTTCCCCTGCAAATCGGTGCAAAATATAGGAATTACACCTCTCTAAGGGGTTTAAATATACGGGTTTCCGTTCGGTGAGTCAACACAAAAGGGGGCCTAAATCTGTGCACAGAAAAAGGGAATTAACATTTCATCCTCGTGCAACCCGCCGTGCCTTCCCCCAACCAATTCCGAAATTTTTGCATCCGGTCTATAAGGGTAAAAAACCGCATGAGAATCTCGCATCAAGCCCACCAGATCTCCAACCCGCCCTCGAAATTCCCTGCGCACCGGCCCTGGACCCCAGAGTCCTGAAGACAACAACGCCTCCTGCCCCAGGATCAAAGCCCGGTTCCCAAATGCCTTCCGATAGTATTTTCGCCCCGCCTCCAACTTTCCTGCCCGCAAATAAAAATAAGGCGACCGGCTTGTCCCTGTTGGTGGCAGCACCTGAAAGCCTCGCATCTGTGTCAACCGCCCCAGATGAATCACATCCGATACGTGCACCTGGATATGGCCGTGATCGGACAGCACAATCATCCCGGCTTTCTTGCCCGCCCCTTTCTTCCGTTCGTCCAGCAACTCTCGTTTCAAA
>JAPUJS010000403.1 GCA_027296045.1 bacterium
CTGGACGGGGGACAGGGGTCAGGTCAAATGGCAACCGAATTCAAACTTCCCAATTTGGGCGAAGGTGTCGAATCAGGCGATGTGGTCAGCGTCCTCGTCTCTGAAGGAGATACCATCGAAATCGATCAAGGCGTGGTCGAACTGGAAACCGACAAAGCCCTTGTCGAGGTGCCCAGTGCCGTTTCAGGCACCATTGTCTCGGTAGACGTCCAGGCAGGCGACAAAGTCCCGCCCGGCACGGTCCTGATCACCGTCGACGAGGGATCCAAAGCCGAAGAACCGCCAGAATCGCCTGCTGAAGCTCCGGAGCCCGAACCGGAACCCGAACCGGAACCCGAGTCGGAACCTTTGCCAGAGCCAGAACCTGTATCAGAGCCAGAGCCCGTGCCAGAACCGGTCGCTGCAACCTCTCCAACGCCACCACCGTCCTCTCCGTCCCGGGGAAATGGACCCATTCCTGCCGCACCGTCCACCCGCCGGTTTGCCCGCGAACTCGGCGTGGATTTGACACAGGTCCAGGGAACAGGCACAGGAGGCCGGATCGATCGGGAGGACGTAAAAAACCACGTCCGGGATGTGGTCGCCACAGGCGGGGGCCCCATCGCCCCTTCCCCACTGCCCGATTTCACCCAGTGGGGAAAGGTCGAACGCCAACCGTTGAGCAGAATCCGCAAGATTATTTCCGAAAAGATGAGCATCGCCTGGAACCAGGTCCCCCACGTCACCCAATTCGGCCAGGCCGATGTGACCGATCTGGAAGCCTTCCGCCAGCGCAACAAGGCGGATGCCGAGGCAAGGGGCGGCAAACTCACCCCCACGGTGCTCATCCTCAAAGCCGTGATCACCGCCCTTAAAGCCTTTCCACAATTCAACGCCAGCCTGGATGCAGCAGCCGGTGAGCTCATTTTGAAACACTACTACAATTTGGGCATTGCCGTCGACACCGAGCGTGGCCTCCTGGTGCCGGTCATCAAAAACGTGGACTGCAAAGACATCTTCGAACTGGCCACACAGCTCACAGATCTTGGAGAACGCACCCGCACCAACAAAGTGGGCCTGGACGAACTCCAGGGCGGAACCTTCACCATCACCAACCTCGGCAGTCTGGGCGTGGGGGCCTTCACCCCTATCGTCAATCACCCCGAAGTCGCCATTTTGGGCATCGGAGTGAGCCGGGAAGAACCCGCCGTTGTCAACGGCCGGATCGAACCCCGTCTCCTCATGCCCTTCTGTTTGTCCTACGATCACCGCGTCATCGACGGCGCCAACGGCGCCCGCTTC
The DNA here is from genome assembly GCA_027296045.1 of bacterium. Classification (GTDB taxonomy): domain Bacteria; phylum Latescibacterota; class UBA2968; order UBA2968; family UBA2968; genus JAPUJS01. The sequence goes on from JAPUJS010000403.1 coordinate 1,282, forward strand.
ACACGAAGCCTCATCGATTCACTCGAAAACCCCGAACGTATGCTCTTAGGCGGATAACCCCCATGAACACCCATCGCACCGACATCCTGATCATCGGCGGGGGCCCGGGCGGCTATGCCGCCGCCTTTCGCGCCTCCGATCTTGGCAAACAAATTACCCTGGTCGAGGCAGACAACAGGCTCGGTGGCACCTGCCTGTTACGGGGCTGTATCCCGTCCAAGGCCCTGCTCCACGCAGGCGCACTCATTGCCGAAGCCCGGGAAGCCAAAGCCTGGGGTCTTTCCTTTGCACAGCCCGAAATTGACCTGGACAAAATGCGGGACTGGAAAAACAATATTGTCGACCGGCTTTCAAATGGCCTTGCGGGTCTGGTGCGCCAACGCAAAATCGACCACATGCAAGGCCTTGCGCGGTTTGAATCTTCAACCAGTGTGGCCATAGAGGGCAATGACACGGTCGATCGCGTCGAATTTAACCATGCCATCATTGCCACCGGATCACGGCCTGCCATCCTTCGCACCTTCGCCCTGGACAGCCCCCGCATCATGGACTCCACCTCTGCCCTGGAGCTCGAAGAAATCCCCAAACGCCTCCTGGTGGTCGGCGGCGGCATTATCGGATTGGAACTGGGCCTGGTCTATGCCGAACTCGGCAGCGAAGTCACCGTAAGCGAACTCACCGACGGACTCATTCCAGGCTGCGACCGGGACCTGATCCGCCCCCTGGAAAACAGATTAAAACGCGTGTTCAAAGGCATTCACATCAACACCCGGGTCACCCACGTGGAGGCCTTTCACGACCACCTCGAAGTCTCCCTGGAAGGCGATTTGCAAACCGCCCACCAGGTGTTCGACCGCATCCTGATCTCCGTCGGCAGACATCCCAACACCGATCACCTGGGCCTGGAAAACACGGCCGTCGAAACCGATGACCAGGGCTTTGTCCAGGTCAATGCCCAAATGCGAACCAAAGACGAACACATCCTCGCCATCGGTGACATCGTTCCCGGACCCGGCCTGGCCCATAAAGCCTCTCACGAGGGCAAAATTGCCGCCGAAGTCCTGGCTGGAGAATCCGTTGCCTTCGATGCTATCATCCCGGCCGTGGTCTATACCGACCCTGAAATCGCCTGGTGCGGTCTTACTGAAACACAGGCCAGAGCCGAAAATATTCCCGTAGAAATCTCCCGCTTCCCCTGGGCCGCCTCGGGCCGAGCAGCCACCCTTGCACGCACGGAAGGCCTGACCAAACTCGTGGTTGAACCCCATACCCATCGCATCCTCGGCGTGGGCATTGTGGGTCCAAATGCCGGAGAGCTGATTGCCGAAGGCGTCCTGGCCGTCGAAATGGCCGCCGTTGCCGAAGACCTCGCCCACAGCATCCACCCCCACCCCTCGCTTGCCGAATCCATCGGCATTGCCGCCGAAATACACCTGGGCTCTGCAACCGATCTGTATATGCCCAAAAAAAAGTAAGATCTTTGAGATCCAAATACAAAAAGCCGATTCATTGCAATGGGTTTGCAACGAATCGGCTTTCGCTTTACAAAAAACGGAACAGCTTAAGAATCGGCGCTAAAACTCGCCACCCCTTCATCTGCCGTGTCAAAAAACTGGAACAATTCCTCCAGACGCGTCACCACAAAGACATTCGTCAATCGCTTGTTGACCCCCGCCAATCGGAGATCGCCTCCTGCATCTTTTGTCAACTTCAATGCAGCCGTCAAAATACCCAGCGTGGCACTGTCCAACCACTGGACGCCATCCAGATCCAGGACCACTTTTGAAGTGCCACTCTCGATCAGCTTCTGGATTTCGGCATTGAGTTCCTCTTTTTGACTCGCATAAAGCGCGTTCTGTTCGGGTTTGACCACCGCCACCTCGTCCTGAAGATAAACCCGGATATTCATTGTCAATCTCCTTGAGCTTGGATAAAGAAAACCAAATACGGGGCTTGGGTGTCTAATATAGGAGGCACGAAATGAAATGTCAAAATAAAACAGACTCCCAGTACACGATGCACACAGCCTGTTTTCGAAGACAAAATACCATAGAAATTTTGTATCAAAATCCTTTTTTGATTAATTTATAAGATGGCATTGCACCTTATTAATGAAGGAAACACATGAAATTTCAGGAAAAAATGCAGGGAAACGTCACCGTCCTGATGTTGAGCGGCACCATGATACGAGGAGACGAATCCGCTGTATTCAAAGACCATGTCCAACGCTTGATCCACGATGAAATTGTGCACATCGTCATGGACATGGGACAGGTAGACTGGATGAACAGCACCTCCCTTGGTGCCCTGGTCTCGGTCTTAAACACTATTCGAGAAGTCGATGGAGACATCCGCCTGGCTCGCATGGGCCCCCGGATGAACCAGGTATTCTCTGCAATGCACCTGTCCGACGCCTTTCAGGTCTATGAAACCGTTCACCAGGCCGTCGACAGCTTTGGGTCTGCACACGCCACCACCTCGTGACCCCCCGACCGACCCATCATCTCCAGATTCAATGCCGCCTCAACGGCCGCCTGAGCGCCAAAGTTCCCCACCGCAACAGATCGCACGGACACCGAGTTGAAATAGAACTTTTCGTTTGACAGCGAGGAAGCTTCACACGTTATTGTTTTCAGTGTAGACATTTAGCGCTCATCTGCCATCCGAACGCCTATGCAAGCCGAACCCAAAAAATCTCTACAAAATTCTGACCAACAGGCCAACCTGCACCGGCGTATTGCCGAACTGGAACAGGCTCTTGCCGAGCACAAAGCCGATCTCAACCGTCAGATCCGGCCCAAAGAGGCCCTGCTGGAAATCAACCGGGCCGTTCAGGAACTCACCCGGCCCTCGCACCTTGAACGGGTTCTCCAGGTCTGCTACGATGCCCTGCATTCTGTCGGACTCGATTTTCAGGGCCTGGCCATCCACCGGATCCTGAATGAAGCAGAGGCCACCTTCGAATCCTACCAGTTCAGACCCTCCCGGAAAATCGAAGTCATGATCCGGACGGTGCCCAACATCAAACGCATGTGGCAGTCCGGTCGTACGTCATACCGTCCCGACCTTCAAGAAGACCTGGGTGGGATGCTGCCCGAAACGCTCAAAGCCCTGTGCGAACGTTATGGAATGGAGGTCCGCTGTCTCCTGGATATCCCCCATCCCCGCGGCACCCTGGCCCTTTTGAGCACAAGTCCCTGCGCCTTCTCCGAGTCCGAAATCCAGTTTGTCGAACAGGTCAGCGAAGTCCTCTCGGTGGGCATCACCCGTGTCGAAGACCTGGAGCAACTGGCCAGATCTCAAAAAGACCTGGCCGAAAGCCGTCAGCACCTGGAACTGACCCTCGAAGCCGCCCGTGTAGGCGTCTGGGACTCCAACCTGACGACCGGCAAACTGCTCTGGTCCGATTCCGTGGCCCCCCTCTTTGGGCTGCCCCCCGGCACCTTTCCAGACACCCGGGAGGCATTCTACGAATGCGTGCATCCCGACGACCGGGATCTGGTTCAGACCGCCGCAGACCAGGCCATCAAAGACGATTCCGAATTTCGCGTGGAGCACCGAGTCGTCCATCCCGACGACACCATTCTCTGGATAGAAAGCAAAGCTCGCCTCTTCCATCAAAAAGACGGAATCCACCTCCGCGGCACCGTCATGGACATCACCGAACGCAAAGAGGCCGAAAAAATGCAACGCGTGGAGGACGAACTCAAACTGGCCGAAGAAATCCAGAACAGCTTCCTGCCCAGCATCCCACCCGACGTGGCCGGTTTTGAACTGGGCGGTTATCTCCAGGCCAGCGGACGAATCGGGGGCGACTTCTACGATTTCATTGCCTTTCCCAACCAGAACATCGGCGTGGCCCTCGGAGATGCCACCGGCAAAGGCATTCCTGGTGCCCTGCTCATCGCCAAAGCCCAGAGTGTTCTGCGCGCCCAAGCACAAGACACAGATCGCCTGTCGGATGGAATCACGACTCTCAACCAGGTGTTGAGCATGGATAACGAAGCAGGCCGATTCGTCACTCTCTTCTACGCAATCATCGATATAACCGAAAAGCGGCTCACCTACGTGAACGCCGGGCATGCTCCCGGCCTCCTTTTTCAAAAAAACGGGATGCGCCAACTCGAATCCTCCGGTCCCCCTCTGGGCATGTTTGTGGAAGCCACCTACACCCAGAACGAAGTGTCCCTCTACCCGGACGATCTCCTGATGATCTGTTCCGATGGCGTCTCCGAAGCCATGGATGAAAAAGAAGCCTTCTTCGACGAAGGCCCCATCCTGGAAACCATTCAGGAATACCGTGCGCAGTCGGCAACCGATCTTGCCCGGGTCATCTGCGAGGCCTCTGAAAAATTCGAAGCAGGCAATCAGCGCACCCCGGATGATAAAACCGTGGTCGTAATCAAGGTAGACCCATAAAACAACACCGAAACAAGATAAGGAATCGCAACAATGGGGGTTCTCCATACCCTGACGACCCTGTGGCAGAACAAACGGCAGAACCCTCAAGGGAACCTAGAGGAAGCGCGTTCACAGGTCGAAACAGAACGCAAAGGAAACCTGGCCATCCTTTCGTTGTCTGGCGCCATTATCAGCAGCATCGACGAAGACGACCTGAAAGTCGCACTTGACCAGATCGTCACAGATGGGATCTTCCGCATTGTCGTAAACCTGGAACGGGCAAGATGGTTGAACAGTTCCGCATTTGGCATCCTGATTGCCGCCCAAAACCAGGTCCGGAGACAAGGGGGATCCGTCCATCTGGTGCGGCCCAACCAGCGCATCATCAGCGTGTTTGTTACCATGCGTCTCGAAAAACTTTTCAACCGCTACGAAACATTGGACGAGGCAATCGCGGGCTTTGATGCCGCCTGAGGAAAGATAGGATTGTGGACGTGCACCTGGAGCACTGGTCGGAAGCGGATCGGGCGAAGGTCAAGGGGGGGAACGTGGCCGGTTTGCTGGATTGGGCATAGCGATGGTTGATGGTTCCGGGCGATCGATCCAGGTTCTGGGACGGCAACTGGATCTCTGGCAGGGGGTGACATACGTCCTGATGGCAGTCTATGGGTCAGTGATCCTGGCGACGTTCGGGGCGTACGGGGTTACGGTGGACGAGTATCATCACGTGCGGTATGGGAGAGAGATCGCTCAATGGTATGGGAGCTTCTTCCAGGATCAGGAGATTTTCGCTTCGAAGAACACGTGGCTCTATGGGGGCACCTTCGACCTTGCCTGCCATGTGGTGAGCCTTGTTCTGCCCCTGGACCGGTATGATGCGAACCACCTGTGCAATGCGCTGGTGAGTCTGCTGGGTGTGTGGGCAGCCTACCGCATCGGTGTGCTGGTTGGGGGAACGCGTGCAGGGTTTGTGTGTGCGGTTGCGCTTTTGCTGACGCCACGGTATTACGGTCATGGGTTCAACAACCCGAAGGATATTCCGTTTGCCGTGGGTTATCTGTGGAGTGTGTATTTTCTGCTTCGGGGATTGGCGGGGTTGCCCGGTCTGTCGTGGCGGTTGATTTTTCAGACGGGATTGGTGGTGGGGTTGACGTTGGGCGTTCGGATTGGTGGTGTGGTGGTGTTGGGATATGTGGGGTTGTTTTATGGAATTCGGTATGTTCAGGTGTGGCGGTTGGGAGGTGGAGAGGTAGTTGTGCTGGCTCGGAGTTATGTGGTAGAAGTGTTTGGGGTGGTATGTGTTTCGTATGGTGTGATGCTGGTGTTCTGGCCGTGGGGTCAGGTGCATCCGGTGGATGGGGTGTGGCAGGCCGTGGCGACCTTTGCCAGCTTTGTAGAACCGCACACCAGTTTTTTCAACGGGCAGTATGTGCTGAACACCGATATTCCTCGCACCTATGCGCTCAGATGGCTTTTTTTGACATTACCTGAGTTCGTGTTTGTGGGATTGCTGGCATGGGTGGTGCGTGTGTGGTGGGACAGGGGATCAGGTGTGAGTCTGGGGCATGGGCTATTGTTGTTCAGCGGGTTGTTTCCTGTGAGCTATGCGGTGGTGACCCGGATGCCGCTCTACGACGGGATTCGCCACCTGCTGTTCGCGATTCCTCCCCTGGTGGTATTCGCTGCCCTGGGACTGGACGATGTTCTGGATCGGTTTGCAGGCGTCAGGCGGTATGTGGGCGTGGGTGCAGGTGTGCTGTTCGGGTGGGTGGGATTGGAGATGGTGATGCTGCACCCGAATCAGGTGGTGTATTTCAACCGGTTGGTTGCAGGAGGTGTTGCGCGGGCATCTGAGCGGTATGAGACAGATTACTGGTGCAACAGTTTCAAGCAGGGATTGCGGTGGATTGAGTCTCAGGGTGATCTGCGAGGGGTAGGTGAGAAGGTGCGGTTGGGCAGTTTTTACGAGAATCTGCCGTTGATGGTGGATGTGGACCGATTTGATGTGGATGTGGACCCTGAGACGGCAGACCTCTATGCAGACCTCTATATGGGGACGACGCGGTTTGATTTCCACCGAATGGTGCCGGGCGAGGTGGTTCATGTGGTGCGGGCAGGTGGAGCGCCGTTGTTGTACATTATTCGTCCGGATACCAGTTATCAATCCGACCCCTTCTTCGCCGAATCGCCTGCTATGCACTACCGGCGGGCAACGCTTCACTATCTGGCGAACCGCAGGACGGCCGCTCTCGCGTCCTATCTGAAAGTCAAATCGTTTCAGGAAAAGGGTATTATTACGGCGGGGATTACCCGGGAACACCTCTATGTCCGGGTTGGCAATGTCTACGAGGAACTGGGTCGTTACCAGGAGGCCCTGGATTATTACCAACAGGCCATAGCGATCGTTCCGCGAAACGAAAAGGTGTATAATAATATTGGGGTGGTATACACCCAACTCAAAGACTATCGAACGGCCGCGAAGTGGCTTCAAAGAGCCCTGGAGATTTCTCCGACGTATTTAGAAGCCTATATGAATCTGGCGGGAGTCTACAAGCTGGGTGGCGATAACGAAAGGGCGCTGGCAACTTATAAAAAAGCCCTGATGGTGCGGCCTGAATCGGTGGCTGTAAACGACCAGGTCGGCCAGTT
>JAPUJS010000404.1 GCA_027296045.1 bacterium
GTTCTTGCTAAATAATTTACGCTAGGCGATCCGTAGTCCGGCTTGCCGGGCTTTGTGTTTTTCAAGTGCGGGAATTTATTCCGGCACGATGCCCGGACGGTTGCCCGATTATTTAATCAAGCTTCATTATTTCCACGTGAGAGGATGATCGATTTCGTGATGTACTGAAATTCAATTCAACAGTGAAATAGGAGCTGTTACACTTTGGCCATCTGCATTGGCCGAATACCCCGCCCGCAACCGAACCTCCGAAGACGCAACCAGATCCCCGATTTCCGCATCAAATACCGTAGCATTGTCCTTCTTGCGCGACTTCAACGAAATCCGCTGCAACACGCCTCTTACCTTCTGGTCTGGAAACGCGCCCACCTTGATCTCCACATCCATCCCTTCGTGGATCTTGCCCACATCGATCTCATCCACCGACCCCTTCAACAGCAAATCGTCCATGTCGGCCAGGGTGATCAACCCCGTCCCCGGCTGATACGAAGTCAACGGCACCACCGGATCGCCCACATCCACGTGAAGCTGCAGCACGTGCCCGGCCACCGGACTCACAATAATGCTCTCCACGATCCGACCGGCCACCACCGCCTTGCCGCGATCCAGAATCGCCAGTTCCTCTTCGGCCATCTTCCGACGCAACACCGCGCGTTCGGCCGCTTCTTTTGCCGCATCAAAATCGGCCCGCGAAACCATCCCCCGGTCCAGCAGCCCTTTCACCCGATCCAGATCCGTCCCCCGCTGTTTCTCCACCAGCACCTGCATTTCCAGCGTGCGCTTCTTCTGCGCATATTCCAGCGGTGTAGGATTCGGTCGCACTTCCAGCACCGGATCACCCAGGTTGACCCGTTCGCCTTCTTGCACAAAAATACGGGCGACCGTGCCCGATATCTTGGACTTCACGTCCACTTCATGTCGCGGCGCAATCTCGCCCGTCACCAGAGCCTTATCCACCAGGGTCCCGAGTTCCACCGTTACGGTCTTTGGACCCTGATCTCCGTCTTCCGAATCCGTCCGGGTAAATGCAACGGCCACACCGCCGACAACGGCACACAGCAGGCCAGCAATGATCCATTTTTTCATGAAATCAACCTCCCTCTAAAAGTGAACACCCAAGAAATGATCCTGATCGCAGGTCCATTTCGCAAGGTATATGCCATTTGACGAAAATTTATTAACATATTGAATAACATAAATTTATACCAAAAATACTGAAACAGCCGAACAAACCCATTGGTGAAACACACCAAGTTTTGGTGGCAAAACACACCAATAGCAGCCACGTCTCAGGTTATGAAACACCCACCGAACATCCGATTGTCACTCTTCATAGGTAGACAAAAAAATTCGGATCCGTTTTGAAACGGATCCGGAAAATGCTGGATCACGAAGCCCATCCACCCCCTACTACCCTACCACACGGAACCACCCTCCCCTTCACGCCCCCTCCACGAAACCGCACGAATCCCCTCCCAACCTCCACACCCCATTACCACCGCTCCACCGGAGGTGAGAGGTGGAGTGGATTCGTGGCCCTTCGTGTGGGTGGTGGGTCGTGGGTGGTTTCGTGGCCCTTCGTGATCCCGCTCATTCATACCGCAACGCCTCCACCGGATTGGCCCTGGCCGCCCGAATTGCTTGATAGCCGACCGTCAGAAGGGCGATACAAAACGACAGCGCGCCGGCAAGCACGAACAATTCCGACCCGATCTCAACTCGATAGGGATAGTTCTGCAGCCACCGGTGCATCGCCCAATACGCAAAAGGCCAGGCAAAGAGATTGGCCATCACCACCAGCCATAGAAATTCCCGGATCACAAGAAAAGCCACCCCCATTGTCGAAGCCCCCAGTACTTTGCGAATACCGATCTCCTTGGTCCGCCAGACAACCGTCAATACGGCAAGCACGAACAGCCCCATACAGGCAATCGCAACGGCCAGAATCGACGCACAGGCAACAACCTTTGCCGAGCGCTCCTCGGTTTGATACAGCCGGTCCATCTCATCGTCCAAAAATCGAAACTGGAAGGGCAGATCGGGTGCTACGGACCGCCAGGTCGTTTTCAGACGATCGATTGCAGCAGGCAGGTGGCCGGGCCGCAGCCGGACCGAGATAAAGCGCGCGTAAAAGGCTTGCCCCGATAGAGCGCCACCGGCGGGATCTCTTCGGCCGCAGCAAATTTCTGATTGCGACAGTTAGATAGTTTTTGAACATCTACAGTCTCCTTATTTCGCATTTGCTGTCTCCCCGCTCCCGTAGTACATTAAGCCCGCAATGAACATCACCCAGGATCAAATCAAAGAACTCGACTGCCTCTATGCCGTCTCCAACCTGATGGTGCAGCACGGCGTGCCGGAAGGCTGGAACGGTACAGAAGTCCTGGACTATAAATAAGGACTCCTATGCCAAGCCTCGAATCCATTCCCCCCGACGCCGTCCGAATCATGCCCGACAACCTGCGCACCCTGGCCACGGAAATCCTCTGCCAATTCGATCTTCCAAAAGCCGACGCCAGCCGCATTGCCGACTGCCTGGTCCAGGTCGACCTTCGGGGCGTCGTCAGCCACGGCACCCGTCAACTTCAACGGTATGTCAAAGAATTCAAAGCGGGTCAGATCAACCCCCGACCCAAAATCCGGCTCGTCCAGGAAACCCCCGTCAGTGCCGTGTTCGACGGAGACGGAGGGGCCGGCTACCTGGTGGCCACCCGGGCAACCGAAGCGGCGGTTCAAAAAGCCAGCGCACAGGGCATTGCCATGGTCGCCTCCCGCGCACACGGCCACGTGGGAAGCTGCGGCATTTATGCGCGAATGGCCCTCCAGCACAACCTGGTCACCTGGTCGGTCGCCGGGGGCCGCGATTGGATCCCCCCCACGCACCCGGACGCCACCGTCTGGGAAGCCATGAAATCGCCCCCCATGTGCTTTGCCATCCCGTCTTCCGAAGACCCGCCCCTGGTCCTGGATATGAACGCCACGATGTTCAAAGGAATGGATCAGGTCGAAAAAGCCATGCAAACCTTTCCGGATCCCGTCTTCAAAAGCCTGGGCATCCGCTTCATCTCTACCATCCTGGCAGGCGCGATGGCAGGCGCGATCCCAGCCGACCAACCAGAACCTGCCTTTTCAGGTGCCTCCCGGGGCTTTTTCATCGTCGCCGTCCACCCCGGCCACCTCGGCGACCTCGAAACCTTCACACAGGAAGTCCGTCGGATCCTTTCCGAAAGCCTGAAACTAAACCCCCTGCCCGGCCTGGACACCGCCGAAATACCTGGCTCCCGCGAATGGAAACGCGAACAGGCCTGGGCCAGGGAAGGCATCCCCATAACCAAAGAGCACCAGCACCTCCTGTCCACCATCGCCCCGGACCTACACGTCCAAATCCCCTGGTACACAGAGCCCCTATGTCATCCAATCCTTCCTCCGACCCGACACCCGAAGAAATCCTGGCCAGCCTGGACACCGTTGAATCCAGCTTTCAAGAAATCCTTGAAAACACCTCCGAACCAGCCAAAAATCAACTTCAAATCCTGCAGGCCCTGCTCCCCAGACTGAGGCGTCTCATCGAAAACGACACCCATCTGCGAGAAACCGCCACCCGGGGCCGAAAAGTACTTTCCCAAACCAAAACCATCCGACAACAAAGGGCCGCAAAACCTATCTTTACCTCCTAAAGTGGCGGGGTGGTATAGACGGGTTCTGCGGCCCCCTGAGATCCTCCCTCACTCCGCCTCCTTTTTGACCCGATACAATACCTTCCCCGTTTCATCTAAAAACACAAATTCCAAAGCCGCCCCTGAGCCTTTCAGCGGAGTCACCGAAACCATCAAAAATCCACCCGTCGGCTCCGGATACGTATACATAACCTTCACCTTCGCCTCCGGATCGGTCGACTTCGGATCGCCTGGCTCCCGACCCCGCCTGGCATCGGCATCCACCAGCGCCCCACTCGAAAATTCCTCAAATCCCAGCGGATGTGCCGAATGATACTGCCAGTGCCGATCGCCGCACACCAGATAAAAGTGCTTGTCCAAAAACCCCTCCGCTTTCAACCACTCGAAAAACGCATCTCTTTCTAGTTGAAAGCCGTCGATATTCGTGTGATTGTCCTTCTTTCGAAAATCGTCCGACCCCACCATCGGCGTGGACGAAATCAAGATCTTAAACGTCGTGTCACTTGCCTTCAAGGTCTGCTTCAACCAGGCCATTTGTTCGGCCCCCCAGATCGTCTTTCCCGGATCGTCCTCCACCCGATTCGGACTCCGATAATCCCGCCCTTCCATCAACCAGATCTGCAACAGCTTGCCCATCCGATGCGTGCGATAAGTCACCCGATCCTCATCCAGCGGATACACCACCGGCACCTGCTCCTTAAAAACCTCAATCCCATCTCGATGCGTTGGAAGCCGTGTCCCTGTCGTATCCGCATCGTCATACCGATAATCATGATCGTTCTTCATCCAGTAGGTCGGAAACCGGGCAAACAAATGGATAAATCGTCGCTGATTGAACTGTTGATGCCACTTTTTGCGCATCTCCGCCCGGGTTTTTGCCGCCCCCTGTCTGGGATCATCGTAATACACGTTATCGCCTGTTCCCACAAAAAAATCCGGTGCCAATTTGAATATCGCGTCCAGGGCCGGATACCCATGTCTTCTGTCTTTCCCCTGATACGCGCGTGGTCCGTTGTGAAACCCATCGTAATTCATCCCCGTCACCACCACAAAACGAACCGCCTTCCGCACCTGGTTTCCCGGAAGCGTCCGAAACCGGCACGTATTTCCCAACAACACGCGCGTCATATCCGGTCCAAAAACCAGTCGATAATAATACTGTGTCCCCGGCCTCAACCCCGTCACCTTCGCCTTGATCAGATAATCGTTCGCCTCAATAGCACTCACCCAAGGCGTTCGAAAAACATCCTTAAATGTCGTCGATTCCGAAAGCTCAAAACACGCCACCCCCACAGCCCCCGGCAAATCCCCGTTCACCAGACGGATGCCATTGGTCAACCGGGAGTGCAAAATCACACTCGTCTGCATCACCTCACCGGCCATCTCCCCCTGCCCGTGTGCAACCGGAAAACCCTGTGCAAAAACGCCCTCCGCACACAGTAAAAGCCCCATCAACATCCATCTGAAATACCAAACCATATTTTCCTCCTGAAAAATCTCATTTCACAAACCAATACAAGCAGAAATACAAGAACGCATTGCCTGACTGCCCTGTAAAAAAAAGGGTTGCACACACACAGGGACAGTTCATATTAAGAGAGAAAATACAGATTTTCCACTACAATTTCAACGATAAAGGAAAACCATGACCGCCCCGTTAAAAACCCTCACGCCCAATCAAAAGACCTTCTTCGACGACAACGGATACCTCTTTCTCCCCGGCCTGTATAACGAGGCCGAGATGGAAGAAATGCGCGCCCAGTTTCACGACCTGATCGCCAACACCGAAGGCCGCCCCAAATCCCTGCGCTACTCCTTTATGGACCCTGACCCGGAATTTGGCATCGATCCCTACAACCCCAAAAACGTCCGCGGCATCATGGACCAGACCCTGGCCAACGACTACTGGTTCAACAACTTCACCGACCCCCGCGTCGTCAACGTCCTCATCGACCTCTTTGGCCCCAACATCGATTTCCACAACGGCAAAGTCCGCAGCAACCCGCCCGGTTTTGTCAACACCCAGAGCTGGCACCAGGACTGGCCCTACGAACGCCACACCACACCCGACCTGGCCGCCGCCATTGTCTACCTGGACGACACCGACGTCGATCAAGGTGCCACCTCCGTCATCCCCGGCTCCCACAAACGGGGCGAGTGGAAAAGAGGCGAAGACAGCCACACCGTTGCCGAAGGTGAAGTCGACGAAAGCCAGACCGTCACCGTCCAGACTCGCCCCGGCGACGTCCTCTTCATCCACGTCCAGGTCGTTCACGCCGCCGGACATAACTACACCAAACAGTCTCGCCACAAACTCATCAACGAATACAAAACCCACGAAACCGTCGACCTGTGGGGCAACAAATGCGCCTTTGCCGGCCTCCCGCTTGCCCGAAACGGCAAAATCGTTCTGCCCCAAATTTAAACACAATCGTCGCGTATAAAATAACCAAGCCCCTTCCTCAGCTATGCCACCGGTATCGTAATTCTCAACAGAAGCTTTCTTGAAGCCCACCAGGCGTTAAGGTCCTGCACCGGATGTACCCGAAGCAGAATTTAGCGGCCCACCACAAGGCCAAATTTCGAATTTTTTTTAAAAGGAACTTCTACCCATGTCCGGCATCCTCGGCATCCTCACCGAAACCAACGTTGATGTCCCCATGCGCGACGGCGTTCTCCTTCGCGCCAACGTCTTCCGCCCCGATGGTCCCGGCCAATACCCCGGCCTCCTTTTGCGCACCCCCTACGGCAAACCCGCAGGCGGCTACGACCGCTTCGTCCGATCCGGCTACGTCGTCGTCACCCAGGATTCCCGGGGTCGCTACGCCTCCGAGGGCGACTACGTCCCCTTCACCGTTGAAAACACCGGCGATGCCGAAGACGGCTATGACAGCGTCGAATGGTTGGCCCAACAACCCTATTGCAACGGCAAAGTCGGCACTCTGGGTGCCTCTTACAATGCCTGGATGCAATGGGAACTCGCCCGCCTCCGTCCGCCAAGCCTAGTTGCCATGTGCGCCTACACCATCCCCCTCGAACTCACCGAAGTCGATTACCCTGGCGGTTTCCGGCCCGGACGCCGCATCCGCTGGTGGATGACCACCATCGCACCCGATCTGCGAAAACGACACGGCCTGCGGCCGCCCCATACCAAAGAAGAAGCCAACCAGATCTGGAACGACATCGAACACGGCCGGTGGCTCGGCTTTATGCCCTGGCTCGACGTTTGCAAATACCTCCCCCCCGGCCTTTCCGAATACGCCGAAGACTGGCTCAAACACCCCAACCGCCGCCCCTGGAAATTCGATCAAATCCACAAAGAGGTCGAAGTCCCCAACCTGGACTTCAGCGGCTGGTACGACCACTGCAACGGCACGATGGCTCACTTAGGGCTGATGCAAAAAAACGGCCGCACCAAACAGGCCCGTACAGGCTGTAAACTCATCCTTGGCCCCTGGAATCACGGCGGTTTGGGCAGCCGAAAAATAGGCGACATCGACTTTGGCCCGCAAGCCCAGCTGGACCTCCAGCTCATCATGATCCGCTGGTTCGATCACTGGCTCAAAAACATCGACAACAGTATCGATCAGGACCCTCCGGTGCGCTACTTTGTGATGGGCTCCGAGAAATGGAAATCTGCCGACACCTGGCCGCCCGAACACCTTCAAGAACAAACCTTTTACTTCCACAGCCAGGGCGATGCCGATCAACTCGAAGGCTCCGGCACCCTTTCTCAGACCGCGCCCGAAGGCGATGCCACCGACACCTATACCTATGACCCCAATGACCCGATGCCCACCCTCTGGACCCCCAATCTCTACACCGTGCCCTCTAACCGACGTCAAACCGAATACCGAACCGACGTCCTCTATTACAGAACCGAGCCCCTCGACGAAGCCGTCGAAATCGCTGGCTACCCCGAAGTCAAGCTCTACGCCTCCTCCTCGGCACTCGATACCGATTTCTTCGCCCGCCTCGTGGACGAACACCCCGACGGAGGTCCCGCCATTGAACTGTGCTATGGCCTGGTCCGCGCCCGACACCGCCATTCCCTCGACAGCGAAGACCTGCTCACCCCCGGCGAAGTCACAGCATTCCACATCCGCCTGGGCGCTACGGTCTGCTGCTTCCAAAAAGGCCACCGCATCCGCCTCGAAATCACCAGCAGCGATTTCCCCAACCACGACCGCAACCACAACACCGGCAAAAACGACCTGGCCGACACCGAACTCATCCCCGCCAGGCAGGAAATTTATCACTCCCCTAAACATCCATCACACCTTATCTTAAGAACCGACCCAAATCCGTAACCGAACCATTCTCCACCTCATCCCGTACCTAAACCTTTGTTTCATTCCCCCCTTCCCAAAAGAGAAGGGGGACAGGAGGTTAGGTCCAATCACACCCGGAGGTCCCAATGGGCAACACCGCCACCATTCACACCGGTGCCTGGGTAGGCGACACCGAACGCACCCTCACCTTTCCCGAAACCTGGACCGTGAACACTTACGGGCCCAAAGAAGTGCCCAAAATCACCGAAGCCCAGATCCAGGACGCCTTCGACAACCCCATCGGCTCGGCCCGATTGTCCGACCTGGCCAGAGGCAAACAAAGCGCCGCCATCATCGTAGACGATCTGAGCCGCCCCACACCGGCTGCCGAGCTCATCCCTTTCGTGCTCCAGGAACTCGCCGATGCCGGGGTGCCCAAAAACGAAATCCGCTTTGTCGTCGGCGGCGGCTCCCACCGCCCCCTCGAACCCGAAGAAATCGACAAAAAAGTCGGGGCTGATGTCGCCAAAAAGCACGAAGTCACCAGCCACAATTTCATGAGCGGCGACCTCCGCGCCTTGGGAAGCCTGGACAGCGGACTGCCCATCTACATCAACAAAGTCGTCGCCGATTCCGAATTCAAACTCTGTGTAGGCGGCCTCTACCCCCACGGCGCCGTCGGGTTTGGCGGCGGGGCCAAACTTATTCTTCCCGGCGTCTCCGGTTTTGCCACCATGTTTTATTTCCACACCTTCTATGCCAGCCGGGGCGTAGGTAATATCGAACGCCGAGGCAACGAACCCGACCATCGGGACGCCGCCGAAGACGTGGCCCGGGTCCTCGGCCTCGACGCCGTCGTCAACGTCACGCTCAATCGCAAACGCGAAATCACGGCCGTCTTTGTGGGCGACTTCATCAAGGCCCAGCGCGCCGGTGCCCGATACGCTCTCGAAACCTACAGCACCCAAGTCCCCGAAGAAGCGGTTGAAAACACCGACCTCGTCATCGCAAACTGCTACCCCCTCGACTACGACCCCATCCAGGCCGGCAAATCGCTCTGGCCCCTCCGCAAATTCCCCAATGCCTACAAGGTCGCCATCAACCCCGCCACCGACGGCATCTGCTACCACGGCCTCTTCGACCGGATCGATTACGCACGGTTTTGTATGGAAAAAGCCAGACAGCCCGAACAGGAACTCCCGGTGCCCCAAATTGAAGGCTCCGACCAAATTCTGATGTGGTCCGAACACTTCCCGGTCGACGACTTTTACAAACGCAACAATACCGGCGTCCTCTTCCGAGACTGGGAAACCCTGCAAAACCAGCTCATCGAAAAATTGCCCGACAATGCCCGGGTCGCCGTCTTCCCCAACGCGGCTATTCAGGTGCCGACATAGACATCAAAATCCAAAATCAAATCGATCGGGACTGCCAGAAAAAAGCCGAACCAGAGGAAGGGTGGCTGTGTGAATGCCATCCTTCCTCTGTTTGTTCTGACCATTGAAACGCTGCCCCTGACGGAACCCAATTTTCCGTTCCCGCAGACTTTGACACCTATCTTTCAAAGTTCAAAGACCGCTTCCCCAGGGAATCCCAGGTCCTGGACCAATTTTTCGAACACGCACGTAAGGCCTACCTCTATGGCCTCTTGCACTATTTCCGAGGGCGAGAAACCGCCC
>JAPUJS010000405.1 GCA_027296045.1 bacterium
CGGAGCGGGAGGTGGTGCGGTTCAGCAGTTTGATGTTTGTGCCCAATCGGAGGCGAGAGGTGATTGAACTGCAGCGGGTCCAGCATCCGCTTCTGATGCTGTTGCGAATGGTTTTGCTGCTGATCCTGGCATTGGCGTTTACCCGGCCTTACTGGAAAATTTTCCTGGAAGGGGAGACGCCGGAGTTTGTATCTCGGTTGCACGTGATTCTTTTGGATACGTCGTTGAGCATGAAAACAAAAGGGGTTCTGGAGGCCGCAAAAGGGCGGGCACAGGAGATTTTAAACGATCTACCGGAGGGGGATCGGGTTGGGGTTGTGACTTTTGGCCGGTCCACCCGGGTGCTGGCTCCGCTGTTTGATCCCGAGCGAATAGTAGGGAGCGTGTCCGATGCGCAGGGGGCTGTGCGGGCGGCTCAGGCGACCTGGGAGGATACCGATTATGAAACCGGTCTCCAGACTGCCGAACGGCTTTTGAAGGAAGCAGGTGGGGAGGATGTACAGCGGATTGTACATCTGATCAGCGATTTTCAAGAAGCCGGCATGCCACATGAGACATCGGGTTGGCGTTTGGCGACAGATATTGAATTGAAAGCCGTGGTGGTTGCCAGCAAGGGGCAGTCGAATTATGCCGTGCAGGCGCTGGCCGTCCAGCCTGTAGGGGATGGGCAATTGCAGATTCGGGCGCGGGTGAAGAACTGGATGGGCGGAAAGGATCGGGCTGTTCGTGTGGATCTGGTCGTGGGGGCCCAGGTGGTGGCATCGCGGGCATTGACGGTGCTGCCCGGACATGCGTCCCAGGTGCGATTTACCCTCCCGTGGGATGGGGAGACGGCCGTTGGCGGTTTTGTAACTCTGGAGGCGGACGATTTGGAGGCCGACAATCGGCGCTATTTTGCGTTTAACTCCCCACGCAAATACACAGGGATTTTGATCCGAAGTTCGGTGCGAGGCGAGCGGTGGCCCTACGATCGGCTGGTTCAGGCGGCAGTGCCAAAAGATGCGGATTTGCCCTGGCAATTGACTTCGGTTTCATCCAGCCAGCCGGATATCGATCTATCGGATGAGATGGTCCTTTCTGGTGCACCTTTGGGAAATGGAGCGGCGGATCGGTTGCGGAAGTATGCCGAAGGCGGTGGGAAGCTGCTTCTGATTTTACACCGGGGCGCGAAAACAGATGGGGTCAACCGGTTGCTGGAAGGGACGGGGGTTCAACTGGGGGAACCCTATGTGCAAAAGGCCGATCCAGGGGTCTTTGAGTCTCTGTCCTGGGTGGATTTTGAACACCGAATTTTCCATCCTTTTCGGGGGCCCCGATTTAACGATTTTTCGGCGGTCCGATTTTACAATTATTTCAAGATGGGCACATCGGGAGATGCACGTGTGATTGCCCGGTTTGATAATGGCGATCCGGCGATGGTGGAGGCATCTTTGGGAAATGGACAGGTGTTGGTTTGGGCCGGGGGCATCGAAGCGAGCTGGACGAATTTGGCCAGGCGACCCCGATTTTTGCCTCTGCTTTACGAAACGCTGGGGTATCTGGCAGGCAATCGGCCGGATGTGACGGAGTTTGCAGTTGGAGAATCGGCCGCACGACCGGTTCGGAACCATCGGGCCGTAGAACGGTGGGAAGCCACGTTTGAGGGGGTGGATGCCATACGTCTGATGACCTCAGACCGCGCTGAATTTTTCGATCAACCGGGGCTGTTCCGCTGGACAGTGCAGGCAAAGGAACGAATGGCCGGGATCAATGTGGCGGCCGAAGAGAGCGACCCGGCTCCGATTCAGGTGTCCGAGTTCGAAATCCGTCTGTGTGATGCACCGGTTGTGGTTGCACAGGGCGGGATCACGGATATGAAGGCGGGCGTGTTTCGCCAGGAGTATGGCTTATGGATGATCGGATGTGTGCTGGGGCTGCTGGTCATCGAAAGTGGATATGCGGCCTGGTTGGCCCAAAAATCTGAAAAGGATGTGTGAAGATGGACCTTTCCCAACGACATATTCCGGTGAAACTGGAGCAGCAGTTTGAGGAAATTGCACAACAGTATCTTCGCCGAGAGAGGCTGAGAGGCTGGTTGAAGTTCGGTTGTGCATTTCTGGTGTTGCTATTGATCCTGGGGGGTACGTTAAAGGCCATAGAGGATTGGCCTGTTCCTCCAATGATCCCGGTTCTGGGGTTTGGGCTCTTGCTTGCCCTTGTGTGGTGGCAGTGGCTTTATCGGCCGACGAGGCAAAAACCGAGTCGGGAGCAACTGGCACTGTTTTTAGATGAACACCATCCCGAACTGGAAAACCTGGCAATCAGCAGTGTTGAGTTCAGCCAGCAAGGCTATGAAGGGGCGCCGGACTGGATGCTGGAGCGGTTTTTTCAAGATGCCCGGTTGAAGACACAGGCGTTGACGCTGAAAAGTCTGATGGATGGGGTGCAACTGGACCGTCTCTCGATTGGCGTGGCATGTGTGTGGTTGTTGGGGTTGGTGGTGTTGGGCGGGGTGCTGATGCGTTTGGATATGGCGCAGATTGGGGAAGGGTTTTTTGTCTGGGGTGCCTATGGCCCTGTTCCTTTTGAAGTCTCGCCGGGCAATACGCGTTTGCGAAAGGGAGAGGATCTGGTTGTCTGGGTGACTTCGGATGCGGCAGATGAAAACAAGGCCATTCGTTGGCGAACGGG
>JAPUJS010000406.1 GCA_027296045.1 bacterium
CCACGCCTTGATGGGAATGCGATGATAAGCCACAACACCAATCACCATCAATCCAATAAGACACATGGTCACCGTAACCGGACGCATGACCGAAATCCGGGGCAAAATCGAAGCCTTTATTTTCTGAATGCTGGGCATAAATCTCCTGATAGATACTGTAAGGTTAGGGGCCGAAGAAGTAGACAAAGCCGATTCCCGATGGGTTTCCGGTTTCACACAAAGTCGTTGAATCTCACCCCAACACGTCCTATATTTAATTCCGAATATCGGGTCAACCGCATCCGCTTCTGGGGCTTCCTCACAGGCGATGAAACTTTCGACGTTTCCTACTGGCTTTCTCGCCTTGAAAACCAGCCCGAATCCCTGGCCGAATCGTCTCAAGCAACAGACCGGAAAAAAGAAGGGGCGACATCAGGCCAGGTCCGATGTCGCCCCTTTCTACGAACGGCCCGAAGGTCTACGACGTCTGAGCCGTCTCGTCTGTCTCAAAAAGCCCAAATACATTTCCTTCGGTATCCTGACAATAGATCAAATACCCGACCCCCGGAATCGCCATCCTGGGCACTACGACCTTCCCCCCTGCACCTTCTACCTTCTGCGCATATTCATCCACAGACCCAACACCGATGGTATTGCAAACGCCCTGACCCGGCTGCTGGCGTCGCATAAACCCTCCGTTGATCCCAACCTCGCCCCCTTCCCCGGTTTTCACCAGCCAGTAGTCCTCCGGCCCGTCCCACTTGTCAATTTCCCATCCAAAGATGCCCTGATAAAACCCAATGGCCCGTTCCGGATTGTCTATAGGAATTTCAAAGTGCACCACACGTGACATATACAACCTCCTTGATGGGTAAAAGTGATTCCGGCTGTTTGCATTATCGGTTGATTTCAGCAACCGTCTCATCGACCCAGGCCGGTGCCATCGGCTTGAATTGTGCCAGCACAAATGCCCCAACAGTCAACACAATAACGGCCAGGACACACAGCCCTACATTTTGCAAATTCTGTTTTTCCTGGTCCCGACGAAGCACCTCTTTCAAAGTCTGCATATCCTCTCCCCAAAAGTGAAAAGCGATTTGCTTGTCGTTCGGGCATAAGGAAAGGACCCCGGACATCGAGGTCCTTCACCCGTCCCGCCATTGCTTGTGCGATTTCAAATCGATAGATTAAGCCGCCGATTTTCCAGAACGCTGCAATTCCCGAAGGACCGCCATCCAGGTAGCCTCATAAACAATGAGAGCACCCTGCCAGACATCCAACCCTTCCTCACCACTGCGCACCAGCCGTGCTGCACGTTCAATCGTGACCTCGGCCGCCTTGACTTCCGGCCGATTGGCCACCGCCTTCATCGAAAGGCTTCCAAAGGCGATCCGCACCCGATTTAAAACCGCACTTACATCGTTGCAAAATCGGCTTAGAGACCGGCTTTTTCTGGGTTTGTGCACCAAAAGTTGGTTCATGACGAAGCTCCTTAAAAAAATACTGCACAAACAACTACACAAAAACAATCTGAAAAACATGTAACATGATGAATATATTATATTTATCATGTTTTATATCTGACATAATAAATATAGTGCACATTTGTATATATGTCAAGGGTAGAATCCAACTTTTTTGGCTTTCTCCAGCTTTTTTGTCAACTTAAAGAACCCATGTGTCAAAGAGCGTCAAGATTGTTACATCTCTTCCCCATTGATCTGCCAACATAGATCGTCCAAAAAGTATTTTGATGCCCCGAAAAATTATATTATCTTCCCACCCTTCAAAAACCCTGTAACTCCATCTTGTGAGGTTTAATAAATGGCAGACAAGCTCAAAGTCGGTGTCATCGGCGTCGGCGGCATTGCCCGAACACACATCCCTGGCTGGAAAGCGTCCGAACACGCCGAAATTGTGGCAGGTAGCGACATCAACGAAGACGTGCTCAACGCCTGGGGAAAAGAACACGATATCACACAACTTGCGACCGATCCGGAAGACCTGTTCAACAACCCCGATATCGATATCATCGATGTATGTACCCCCAACAACTACCACGCTCCGCTGACCATCGCCGCCCTCGAAGCCGGCAAACACGTCATCTGCGAAAAACCCCTCGCACCCCATCCAGACCTTGTCAAAGACATGATTGCCGCCCGCAACAACTCCGGCAAAATGCTCATGACCGCCCAGCATTTCCGTTTTTCCGGCAAGTCCAAAGCCATGAAGGCCGAACTGGATACCGGTGCTCTGGGTGACATTTATCACGCCCGAAGCTGGATGCTGCGACGGGCGGCGGCCCCCACCACTCCTGGCTTCATTCAAAAACAACACAGCGGCGGCGGCCCCTGCATCGACATCGGCGTCCACATCCTGGACCTCACCCTCTGGTTTATGGGCAATCCCAGACCCGTTACAGTTACAGGGGTCGCCCGCGCCGAACTCGCCCACCAGAAAGGTGCCTTTAGCACCTGGGGCGGTCCCATCCCATCCGAAATCTTCGATGTCGAAGATTTTGCCTCTGCCTTCATCCGATTCGAAAACGGCGCCATACTCATCCTGGAAGTTTCCTGGCTGCTCCACCATAACATTCGGGGCGAAGACATGCAGATGTGGCTCTACGGCACAAAAGGCGGCGGCCACTGGCCCCATTGCGAAATTTATCAAACCAACTACGACACCCAACAGCACTACAACCGCACCCTGCAAAACACCAACGATCGGCTCGAACCCCACGCCCAGGAATGCGTCGAGTTTGCCCGTGCCATCGTAAAGGGCGATCCTTCTCCCGTACCCCCCGAGCAATCTATGCAGGTTATGGCCATTCTCGATGGCATTTACCGCAGCCAGGAAGCGGGCGGCGAAGTGAATATTAGCCCTGCCCATCACGTAACGCTGTAACCCATCCCTCCATAGAGCTCCCGTCGACTTTTTTTAGTACTGGCATAAATCTTCCACTCCATACTATATTGCAGTTCACAAGATCATAACGACCCGCCCAGTTTGTATGCAACCGCCAAATAAGGAACGGCTGGGATGCCCCATACGCTCAGTTTGACAGAAGCCGCTCAAAAAATCCAGACCGGCGATCTAGCGCCGCTCGACTTGCTCTCGGCATGTCTGAACCGCATCGATGCCCTGGAAGAACAACTGTGTGCCTGGAAAACCCTGAATCGGGAAGAGGCAATTGCCACAGCTAGCCTGCTCCAGGAAGAATTGGCGCAAAACAAATGCCGCGGCCTTCTGCACGGCATCCCGATCGGCATCAAAGACATCATGTTCACAAAAGACCTGCGCACCACCGCCGGGTCCGCCTTCTTCGAAAATTTCGTTCCCGACCACGATGCCACCGTTGTTCATCGATTGCGAAGTGCAGGAGCCGTCATTTTGGGCAAAACTATAACAACCGAATTTGCCTGCTTCGACCCTGCTTCGACCCGCAACCCCTGGAACCTGAACCACACACCCGGCGGCTCCAGTTCCGGTTCGGCCTCGGCAGTTGCCGCCCGAATGGTTCCTGCCGCCCTCGGGTCTCAAACCGGTGGATCCATCACCCGCCCGGCCGCCTACTGTGGCCTGGTAGGGCTCAAGCCTACCTACGCCCGCGTCAGTGTCCACGGTGTCTTTCCGGTCGCCTTCAGCCTCGATACAGTCGGCCCCATTGCCCGGTCCGTTTCCGATGCCGCCCAC
>JAPUJS010000407.1 GCA_027296045.1 bacterium
CCCCGTGCTTTTTTCAGGTACTCCGAGACATTATCGGTATAATTTCAACCAGCCTGACGCCAAAGTTTTCGGCAACGGTGACCACCTCACCTTTGGCAAAATGCCTGCCGTTGATGAGTATGTCGATGGTCTCGCCAGAGACCTTGTCGAGTTCGATGAGGGAGCCTTCGGACCAGTCCAGGAGGGTGGAAATAGAGACTTCGGTGCGGCCCAGTTCGATGGAGATGGAGAGGTTGACGTCCATTATTCGGCTCATGTTCTGGGCGTTGATCTCCATATCCGGCAGCATGGCCTGGGTCTGTTGCAGAGCGGTTTCGGCGGCTTCGGGGGTTTCGGCACCGGTTTCTTCCATCATGGCCTGAAGCATCTGGGCTTCCAGGCCGTCGTCACCGAGGTCTTCCGCAGCGTCTGCTGTGCCGGTTTCTTCTTCCATCGCCTGACGCATGGCTGCTTCCAGGTCTTCTTCGGTATTGTCGTCCCCGCTTTCCGGGGCTTCGACGCCGGACTCTTCTTCCATCATGCGCATCATTTCTTCGGCAATATCGTCTTCGCTTTTGTTTTCGTCTTCCATAGGTAAGGATTCTCTCGTTGGTTCAGGCAACAGGATCTGCAAGAAGTGAACGCCAGTTCGGTCGAATCCTGTCGCCTGTTGTATGTCGATAGTTAAGGTTCTTTGATGTTTTCTCGGCCCTTGATTTGGAGGCCCTGTTCTTCGACTTGCCGATAAATCAAGCTGGGACTTGAGCCCAATTCGCCTTTGTAGAGGATGTGCAGTTCCACCCGCCGATTTTTGGCCATCCGGGCTTCTGAATTATTGGGCACGATGGGCCGATATTCGCTGTAGCCGGTAATAGAGAGTCGGTCGGGAGAAATGCCGCTGGTATTGATAAAAAACCGGGCCACCTGGAGGGCTCGCATGCCGGACAATTCCCAGTTGGAGGCGAAAAATTCGGTGTTGATGATGCGGGTGTCGGTGTGACCCTGCACGTTGATTTTGTTAGGCAGTTTTTGCAGCACCTTGCCCAGTTTGGTGATTGGAAGGATGGCTTCGGGTTTGAGATCCGCTTTGCCGAGGTCGAACAGAAGTTTGTTGGAAATGCGAATCACAATGCCCGAAGATGACTCCTCCAGGTTGACCTCGCCTTGAAGGCCGGCCTCTTCGATGGCCTCTTCGACTTCCTGGGCGGTTTTGGCGATGATTTCGGCCTGTCGCAAATTGCCCTCGGATTTGGGCATCGACTGCCGGATGGGCATCGACAACAAGGGTTCGCCGGTCAATACGCCCAATGCGCCCTGGAGTGCGCCCATTGCATGCTTAAAGTCAGTGACCTCCATGGTGGAGAAGGAAAGCAGGAGGACGAAGAAGGTGAGCAGAAGGGACATCAAATCGCCAAAGGTGGCCAGCCAGCCGGGCAGGCCTTTTGGGCAATCTTCTTCTTTAATTATTCTGGCCATGCGAAATACCTGGTACTATTTTTTTAAATTTAAATTTGGCCCTGTGGAAGGCCCTTGCGGTGTGCTTTGGGTACAACCGATGCAGGACCGAAACGCGTGGTTCGAGCTCGCAAACCATCTCCCGAGGTTGCGTTTGTGGAAGGTCCAGGCCCTGGTGCCAGGCGCTTTTAGTTTTCGGAGCGTCTTCTTCTGGTGCGTGTGGGGTTGACAATGGGGGCACCGCTTTCCCGGGCGCCCCGTACGCCGTATTGTTTGAAGACATCGGCGATGTCCCGTAAGCCGCCGTCTTCTTCGCCGGCATAGAGGATGTGTAGTTCCACGCGTCGATTTTTGGCCCGGCCTTCTTCGGAGGTATTGGGTGCTATGGGGCGATATTCGCCATAGCCTTCGGCGGCCAACCGGGTGGGGTTGGTTCGGGTTTCGGTAATGAGAAAACGCACCACATCGACGGCCCGCTGGTAGGATAGCTCCCAGTTTGAGGGGTAGCGTCCCTGTCCACTTAGGGGTTGGTTGTCGGTGTGGCCCTGTACGACGATTTCGTTGGGAAGAAGGCGCAGCATTTCTCCGATGCGCAGCAACACGTTCTGGATTCCGGGACGCAATTCGGCAAGGCCGAGATCGTAGAGGACCGGGGCCTGGATAGTAATCACCATCCCCGAAGCGGTCCCGGAGAGGGATATGTCGCCTTCGAGGCCTTCTTCAGAGAGGGTTTTTTCCAGGTTTTCCGCGGCTTTGCGGATGTTTTGGGACTGTCGGATACTGCCCCGGACCAGAGGAAGGGTCACGCGGATGGGCTGGGTCATCTCGGGCGAAGACTGGAACACGCCCAGAGCGCCTCTCACGGAACCCATCGCGTGGTTGAATTTGATTTCTTCCATGGTGGAAAAAGAAAGCATGAGGACGAAGAAGGTGAGCAGAAGGGACATCAGATCGCCAAAGGTAGCCAGCCAGCCGGGCAGGCCTTTTGGGCACTCGTCTTCTTTGATCATTTTGGCCATGGTCTATTCTTCTGCATCTTCAGCGGATTGGCGGAGTTTGGGTGCGATGAAGACGTTGAGTTTTTGTTCGACGATGCGCGGGTTGTCTCCCGACTGGATGGACATGATGCCTTCCATGATCATTCGTTTTTGGAGGAGTTCCTCGGCAGAGCGGATCTTGAGCTTGCCGCCAATGGGGATAGCGACCAGATTGGCCACTACGGCACCGTAGAAAGTGGTGATGAGCGCGGTGGCCATTCCGGGGCCGATGGCGGCCGGGTCGTCCAGGGCCTGGAGCATGTTCACCAGCCCCACCAGGGTTCCGATCATGCCAAAGGCGGGTGCGGCGGTTCCCATGAATTCGAAAATGGCGGCCCCGGATTTGTGGCGGTCTTCGACAAAGTTAAGCTCGGTTTCGAGGATGGTCTGAATGAGTTCGGGTTCGGTGCCGTCTACGGCCAGGCGGATGCCGGTGCCCATAAAGGCGTCTTCGACTTCGCTGGCGGCCTGTTCGAGGGCCAGGATGCCTTCGCGGCGAGCGGTTTCGGCAAAGCCCACGATTCTTTCAATCAATTCGGTGGGCGGCAGGGACTTTGCAAAAAAGGCCTTCATCATCACACCGATCACCCCCACCATCACGTTGAGGGGGTGGTTGACCAGGGTGGCGGCAAGGGTCCCTCCCAAGGTGATGAGCAAGGACGGGACATCTATAAAATTGACGAGTTGCCCCCCCTGCAAAATGCCCATCACGATGAGCGTAAAACCGGCAATCAGACCCACTATGGTTGTAATGTCCATACGAATGTACCCTTAGTTTTGAGTTCCGGGGTTTATGCTCCGATTCCCTCAGAATCGCCAACTCGAAACAGGTGCTAACGGGACCGTACTTCCGGGGTTAGTTGGAGAAAGCGCCGTTTGTAGGTGACGACTTTGTCAATGACTTCATCTACGGTTTCTCGCACCAGCACTTTCCGACCCGTGTTAAGTGTGATAATGGTATCGGGCGTGGATTCCAGGAATTCGATCATATCGGCATTGATGTATAAAATGGTTTTGTTGAAACGGGTCACGCGGATCATGCTAAGGTTCACTCTTGGATTGCTGTATGTGCGAGGCAGTAGTTTGGTGTTGCAACAAGAGGTGATGACAGACGACTGAGCCTAAATTTAAGACAAATTGGCGGAATGATCCACCCCTGAAGTGAGTTTTTAGGCGGCGGATGACAAAAAGAGGGACACCGCCGCCTGGGTTAGGCT
>JAPUJS010000408.1 GCA_027296045.1 bacterium
CGGGTACAACCGATGCAGGACCTCAACGCCTGCTGCTATTGAGATGGCTGTTGTAATAAGACGGGGCCTGGGTGGCCTTCAGAGCAAAGAGTGGATTTGAATGGCGCGTAAACCGGATGAAGAGTTAGAACAGTATCGGGCCCTCATGGATCGACCCGAGTCCTTTGAAGAGGGTTTTACCCTCCGAACGGTGGTCGGGGCGTTTTTTGTGGGATTTGTCATGATGCCCGGGGCAATTTATATGGGGTTGATTGCCGGGGTGGGCATGGGACCTGCGGCGGAGTGGGTGACGATTATTTTGTTTTCGGAACTGGCGCGGCGTTCGTTCTCGCCGCTTCGGAAGCAGGAAATTTATGTGATCTACTATGTGGCCGGTGGGCTTGCAGGTGTCATTGGAGGGGGTGTGGGGGGGATGATGGTTGGGGGAGGGCCCTTCGGGCATTTGATCTGGAATCAATTTCTGGTGCAGTCGCAGGCAGTGGAAGGGTTTGGGATTCGGGAGCATATCCCGAACTGGGTGTCGCCCCCAGTTGGCGATCCTGCGCTTTCTGCGCGTACGTTTTTTCATCGGGCCTGGATTCCGGCGGTGAGTGTGCTGGTGGCCTCGCAGATTTTGTCGCGGGCCGAGTGGTTTTCGCTTGGTTATGCGTTGTTTCGGATGACGTCGGATGTGGAGCGGTTGCCCTTTCCGCTGGCACCTGTGGCGGCTCAGGGGGCGACGGCGCTTGCAGAAAGCGGAGAACAGGGAGAGGGCTGGCGCTGGCGCACGTTTTCGATCGGGATGGGCATCGGGTTGTTGTTCGGGTCGGTCTATGTGGGGTTGCCGGCACTTACCGGGCTGGTGGCGAGCGATCCGATCACTTTGTTACCCATTCCGTGGATTGATCTGACCAGGACAACGGAATCTTTTCTGCCGGCAGCGCCGTTCGGGATCGGGACAGACCTGGGGTTGGTGCTGGTTGGTATGGTGTTGCCATTTTGGGTGGTGGTGGGGAGTTTTGCGGCAGCAATAGTACATACGCTGGGCAGTCCGGTGCTGTATCATGCGGGTTATCTGACCCACTGGCGGCCGGGTATGGATACCATCTGGACGCATTTTTCAAACGAAATTGATGTGTGGTTGAGCGTGAATATCGGGTCGGCGACAATGGTGGGGCTGATCGGGATTGGCCATGCGGTGATGTTGACGAAAAGGGAAAGGACAACAACGAGGGACCGGGGGAGGCTGTTGGAAACGCCGGAGGGAAGGGGCGACTTTTCGTTCTGGGGTGCGGTTGGGGTGTATTTGTTGACGACGCTGGCATCGGTCTTGTTGTGTTTGTATTTATTGGAAGACGATGACTTTCCGTGGTTGTTTCTGATCGGATTTGGGTTTTTGTTGACCCCGATGCTGTCGTATGTGAATGCCCGGATGGCCGGGTTAACGGGGCTGACAGTGGGGTTTCCCATGATTCGGGAAGGGGCGTTTATTTTTAGCGGATATCGAGGAATCGACATCTGGTTTATCCCGGTGCCCTATGCCGATCACGGGCGTCGGGCGCAGTTGTTTCGGGAAGTGGAACTGACCGGGACGTCGTTCAAGAGCATTTTGAAGGCGGAGTTGCTGCTTTTGCCACTGAGTTTGATCTGTGGACTGATCTTCTGGTCGATGATCTGGTCGATGGCCCCGATTCCGTCTCCCGTTTTTCAATATGCGCAAAATTTCTGGCATTTGATTGCGCTTCGGCAGAGCCTGGTGTATTCTTCTACGCTTTCTGAAGGTGGAGAGTCGCTTTTGATGCAGGCCATCAAGAGCGAATGGATCTTGGGAGGCGCGGGATTTACTCTGGGATCGTTTTTGTTGCTGTCGTGGTTTCGGTTGCCCGTGTCTCTGGTGTACGGGTTTATACGGGGGATCCAGGGATTGCCGCATATGCTGATTCCGGAAATGGTGGGGGCATTGATCGGGCGGTATTATCTGGAAAAACGGTTCGGGGTTTCGAAATGGCGGCAGTATGCGCCGGTGGTGTTTGCAGGATTTGCGTGTGGAATGGGATTGATCGGGATGTCGGCGGTGGCGGTTGCGTTGATTTCGAAATCGGTGACGCATCTTCGGTATTAGAAAATACAATGTAATAATATATTATACTGTTAAGTAATATATAAATACTTATTTTTTAAGAGTTTCCGCTGGAGCGATATCCGGTTGTGCCGATGTATATAGCGAGGAAAGAATCACAACAATGAAAGTCATTGGTGATCAGGGGTTCCGGATTTTTTAACACAGGATGTCGTTTCTATGAACTCGAGTGTACGGGCGAAGCCGCTTCCGCCTCACCTGGAGGGGGAGTTGGCCGAGACGCGAAAGGAGAAGCTGAGTCGGATTCGATCACAGGTTACCGATGGGTATTATTCCAAGAAGGATGTGTTGCGAGATGTGGCGGACGCCCTGTTGATGAATCCCGAGCCGTTTGAAAACTTAAACGACAAGCACGGGGGTTAACGTCCTTGTAGAAGGGAAATCCAGGCGCTAGAAGATAACGTTTTTTGAAGGCCGGTACTTTCTGGGTACCGGCCTTTTTTTATTGACAGGATATGGAATCTCATACATGTTTGGATGCAGTTTCAGGAGCCGGGGCAGGATCGGGCTCCTGTCTTTGCTATGGGTGAGGAAATTTATGGACGATCTTCTTCAGGTGGAACACCTTCAGGCCGAACCGGGTCAGCGCTTCGATGGGTATCTGGATGTGGCAGAGATGCAGGATGGGACGCCCGCGCGGGTGCCGATGGTGCTGATCAACGGCGCACAGTCGGGCCCGACGCTCTATTTGCAGGCCATGAGCGACGGGGACGAGTTAAATGGGCTCGCGGTGGCCCGTCAGGTATTGAAGCGGCTGGATCCAGCACGGTTGAAGGGACAGGTGATCGCGGCCTTGATTGTGAATTTTCATGCCTTTCACTGGCACCAGGCCTTCAGTCCGGTGGATGGGAAGAAGATGAACCGGTGTTTCCCGGGGCGGAAGGACGGCACATCGAGCGAGCGGATTGCCTACCGTTTGTTCCAGGGTGCCGTGAGACAGTCTGATTATTGTATTGATCTGCACCAGGGCGGGGTTCGGCCCATGATTGACGAGGTGCGAGTGCGGGTGGACCGGCGGAAGCGGATTCACAAGGCGTGTCTGGAACTGGGGCGGATTTTTGGAATTGGTTATATTCTGGATTGTCGGGGTCCGGATGGGCAGCTTGCGCGGGCGGCACCCGAGGAGGGGATTCCAACGATTGACCCGGAACTGGGGGGGTGTCATGGGTGGGACGAGTCGAGTATTCAGAAGGGAGTAACGGGGGTGGAGAATGTGCTCAAGCACTATGGGTTCATTTCTGGACACCCGCGTATTCCAAAGCGGCAGGTGGTGGTGGACGGGTTTTTGTCTCTGCTTTCAAACCGGGGGGGATTTCTGGAATACCACGCGGATTTGTACGATCATTTGCAAAAAGGCGATCAGGTGGCGGATGTGACAGATCCGTTTGGGAATGTGCTGGAGACATTGCGGGCACCGGAGGAGTCGATTTTCTGGTCGAAGAATTTGCGGCCGATGGTCAGCAGCGGCGAGGGCGTGGGGACACTGGGGAAAAATATTCGGCATATCTAAGGACAGTCGGCAAATCTCGAATTGGTTGGGGTTCAGAAGGTATTTTCTGAACCCTTTTTCTCTGGGTGATATATCCTCGCGCACTCTTGGGGTATGCATCACACCGCTGGTATTAAACCTGGGATTCGCCAAAGCCGTCGATGTGTTCTCTGAGACGGGGGACAATATAGATGTCATCGAGGGGCAGTTGGGCAAATGCTCGGGCGAAGACTTCAACCTGGGTGGCCACATCGAGGGTACGGTCCAGGATGAAGCGGCGTTCTCCCCGGATGACACAGAAACCGCCCGGACGGCCTTCCAGGTCGTCCCGGGAGATGTGAATGTCGAGACGTTGTGCGAGGGCTTCGAATTCCTGTAGGAGTTGTGTTTCGGTCATCGGGAATTGTAGAGGGGATCGCAGAGGGCTCCCTTCCCCTCCCTCCGGTAAGAAATTTGTGTTTTTGCGGAAATATAACGGAGTGGGTGATATTTTACAATGAGGATTGATCGGGGGGCCCATTTTTTAATATATTATTCTGGATATAAGCTTGGAAGGCTTTTTGTGTCTGGGGGTCCCCTGGAAGGAGTGGGAGGGCGCCGACGCCGTGGGAGAGGCTTTTGTAAAAGGGGTGGGTGTGATAGCGGGTGTCTACAGGGGCGGGATAGAGCACGATGGCGCTTTGGAGGAGGCGTGTAAAAGTATCGGGGGTTACCTGGCCGATGGCGTCTCGGTAGGCGTGCATTTTGTCGATATCTTCGGCCAGGGGGAGCCAGGTTCCGCTGGGTGCGGCTTCCCGGCGGTATTTGGCGTCAAATACATGGATTTTGTGTTCGCCACCCGGGTGCTGTATATCAACGACGACATCGGGGCGGAGGTCGTGGGTGAGGGTTCGGCCCTGGGTGGTTGTGTATGTGGGGTTGTACGTGATGCTCAAATGAAAGCGGTTTTTCCGAAGGGGTATGGCAGCGGCTTCCCCTTGCGGAATGCGAAATGTCAGGCGATTCAAAGAGATTTTGAAATACCATTTTAGAGCGTCGGGGTCGATTGTAAATCCGAGGTCGAGGAATGTTTGGAGCAAGCTAAGCCAGGTCCAGTATTCATAGAGCGTGGGGGTGTCCCGAAAGGAGAGGTCAAATGGGCCACCCACGCAGGGCAGAAGGGCATGGAAAAGGTCGCGGCAGAGGTGTAATGCGGTTGTATATCGGGGGTCGAGGTGGGGGGGGAACGGATCGCCTGGGTTGGCCGGGAGGACATCGCGTAATGGGGGGATTCGGAGAACGCGGCCCAGGTGGGTCCGGATCTGGGTGCATAGGGCATAATACGGGCTGGTCTCGGGCAGGGTTCGAGCCATCGCGTTTGCTCGGGCGCAGAGGCGATGCAGGTGAAAGACAAGGTGGCGATTGGCCGGGGTCTGGGTGTCGGGTTGGCGGTGGGTTTCCCGAAGGGTAGTATATCCGATTTGCTTCGAGGCAGTTGGCAGCGGGATGAGGGGCGCATCCTGGGGCAAAAGGGTCCAAACAGAAGGGGTGCGAAGGAGATAGGCGATGGCGTCGGGGTCGTGACCTTTTGCCCGGGAAACCGGGGAGTGCTGGGTGTGGGTGGCAAGTTTTCGGTTGGGATTTTTGCAGATATCCGTCAACACGGTGCGAAGGCGTGCAAGGTGTTTGGATGCGATCTGGAGGAATTCAAAGGGCGTATTGGGCTCTGCCTGGGTGCGCGCGGAGGTGTGGGCATGTTGGGGCGGGGCAAATGTGAGGGTGCGGCAGATATTTTCCAGGTCATTGCGCATCGATTGGTAGTCGGTTTCGTAGTCGAGCTTGGCAGGGCGAATGGGGAGTTCGGCGCAGAAGATTACGGTGCGGTTCTGGGTGACCTGAAATCGGATGTGACCGGGGCGATCTCCGGTGTTCAGGCGTCCCCAAACGGTGGATCCATCCTGGAGGTAGATCGGCTTTGTGGCAGGTTTTCCATTGATGGAGAGTTGAAAATCGGATTCCTCCTTTACATGTCGGAGCAGGAGGTTGCATTCGGTTTCTTCGACCAGGACGCCTCCGTCTATCAGGAATCGATTGTGAATGGGGGAGAGCAGGAGGCGAATGGATTGGTTTTCGGCCCGGAGTCCTTCGGGCGTATTCTGGAAGGGGGATGTGTTCATGGTTTGCCCCTTGGGGTCTGGTTTTGTCTTTTGAGATCGGGAACAATGTACTCTTTTGGATGGGACAAAGAAAGTGTTAAAAGCGATTTTGTGGGATAACGATGGCGTGCTGGTCGACACAGAAAGACTGTATTTCCAGGCCTGCAAGGAAGTGCTGGCCTCGGAGGGGGTGACACTGAATCGGGCACAATTTACCGACATTTCTCTGGGTCGGGGGCAAAGTGTGTTCGGGCTTTTGGGAGGGCTGACAGGGGAGGAGATCGAACCGTTGCGGCAAAGGCGGAATCGGCGGTATACCGAATTGCTCCGCCAGGGCGGGTTGGAGCTTAAGGGCGCAGAAGCTGTGTTAAAACAGCTTTTCGGAAGGCTAAGCATGGGGGTGGTGACGGGATCGAGACGGGATCATTTTGAAATCATTCATGCGTCCGTTGATTTGCTGCGGTTTTTTGACTTTGTTTTGACACGGGAGGACTATCCGAAATCCAAACCGCATCCGGATGCGTATTTGACTGCGATGAATCAGCGGGGGTTGGTGGCGGAAGAATGCGTGGTCGTGGAAGATTCGGAGCGGGGGTGTAAGGCGGCTACCGATGCGGGGATTCGGTGTTTGGTGGTGCCGAATGACTGGTCGGCGGAAGGCGATTTTTCTTGTGCGTACAAAGTGCTTCCTGGGATTGAGGCGGTCGTGCCGGAAGTGACGCGATTGATGGAGGAAGCTTAGATGAGCGGCGTTGTCGAAGCGATTTTTATTGCTGGAAAAGGCAGTGAGCCGATGCAGCGGAAAGCATCTGGGTCTGGGTGGTGCAGTCGGGGGGGTTCCGTGAATCGGATGCGATTGAAGGGATCTGAAGGACGAGAAATTAGTGGATGAGCCGGTCGAAGGGATGGCCGGTTCATTTGTTTTGGGGGTCGAGTAAACGAGGTTGCTTCTGGGCTTCCTGACCCATTTGAAGCAGGACCTCGGAGAGGTGTTTGCGGGCAAGCGCATAATCAGGATAGAGTGTGAGGGCGCGCTGGAAGAGGTCGGCGGCTTCGGACAGGCGCCCCGATTGTTTGTGAAAGACGGCCAGGTTGTGAAATGCAAGAGCGCCGCCGTATTGCATTTTCTGGGGATTTTTGGCCTGGGTGAGGGCTTCTTGCATCTTTTGTTCTGCCTGGCGATCTGGGGTGTTGTCAAGAAAAGCGGATACGCCCAGGAGAAAGTGAAGCGTTGGCGCATCGGGGTGATAGACCAGGGCGTTTTGAAGCACCTCTTTGGGAGATTCTCCCCGGGAAAGCAGGAGGGGAACCCAACTGTAATAGGTGTCTATGGGGATCAGATCGGGGGCACGGGCAAAAGCCCGTTCGTACTGGGTGATACCGGTTTGAAACTGGCCTGCGGCAATGTGGCTTCGTCCCACCAGCCAGAAGTCGATGGCTTCGGCGCGTTTGAGGTGCCAGATACTGAGCAGGGTCAAAGAGAAAAGAAGGGCGGCCCAGATGGCTTTTTGACGACCCGGTTTGAGGGCACTGCGACGGAGGAAGGCGCGAAGGGCCCAGGCAAGGACCAGAGAAAACCCGGCCGAGGCCAGATAGAGCTGACGGGAAGGGCCTACTGTGAGCCTTTCCAGGGGGTTGTTGAGAAATGGAAGCACCATGATCAGTGTCCAGACAGCCCCGTCGGCGGCCGGGAAGATGCGACTTCGGTAGAGGATGAGAGCACCCAGGATGGCCAGGCATCCGAGCACGATTTCCCAGGGCTGATAGGTGTTGCCGATGCCGGATGGCGTGAGCCAGTGGGCAGAGGTGAAGAGCCTGCTGAGATACCAGGGTGGATTCAGGGCCAGGCGCGTCCAATCGGGCCGGTTGAGCAGGCCGGTGATTTCATCGGTCTGGGGCGAGAAGCTGTAGACGGCCAGAGCAAATCCGATGGCTCCGGCGATGAGGGGACCGGTCTGGATGAGGGTCTGTCGAATGGAAGCCCCCTGACGCCAGGTGAGATAAGCACAGAACGGGACAATGGCTACTCCAGAAGGATGGGAGAAGACGGCAGCCCCCAGGGCCAGGATTGCTAGGGCCTGCCAGACGGGGTTGTTTTTTTTAAGGAGATGGAGGTAGGCGATGAGGGTGAGCAGGTTGAAGATGAATGTGATGATGTAATTGATACAGATAAACCACTGGATAGAGCGAAAGTGGGCGACGTTCAGGAAAAAGAGCAGGGCTGAAACGAGGGCCAGTTCTCGATCTGTGTCCAGACGGAGCAGAGCGTGAAAAAGGAGCAGGGCGGCGATGCTGTGCAGGCCGACCAGGAGCAGGTGATATCCGGCGGGATCTTTTCCCCACAGGAGGTAGCCCGATAGCAGGACCAGGTCTACGGAAGGACGGATAGGGGCCTGGCGCTGTTTGGAGAAGAAGCGGTCGGGATGGGATGAGATGAGGGACAGGTCGTGCAGGGTTTCCTGATCGTCTCCAATGGCGTTGAGGGGGTGTGCGGAAAGCCCTGAGAAGGCGGCCCAGGCCAGGAGGACAATGAGCAGGGCAAAGACGGGTGTGATGGACCGGTGCGCTGGAATTTGAAAGATGGGCGTCATGGTGTGGACAGGGCTTCGAGTCCATAGCGCACGTGTCCGGGCTCGTCGCCGTGGATACCGTAGTGGTTCAGGGTGGTCAAAGAGAGGAGGGCATAAAGGGTGATCAGGCCATAAAAAAGAGCCTGGCAGGTATTGACTTGCCGTCCCAGAAAGGCAAAACGCGAGTTGGAATGGGCTTCGATCATGGCATGGAAGAGTCTGAAGGTGACAGGGGAAACGCGCCGATCATAAAATACGGGGTTTGCAAGGTTGTGGCTAATATTTTTAGGATTTGCTAAGACCTTGACATTGGCTTTGAAATGAATGAACTTTAGGCTGTTTGAATATCTATTGGATCCAGCGTTTTGAATTAAGATAGGTCCTGGGATGCTTGCTTGATTATTCGCGAGGGGTTATGGGTTGGGGTGAAACCCCGTGCTTTGCACGGGATCTCATAAATTCTATACAACCGATTTGAGAGGTTTTATGGGGAACGAGAATCCACTGCTGGTGACTTCGGGGTTGCCGCGTTTTGATTTAATTCAACCCGAGTACGTGGTGCCGGGGGTGAGGCAGGTGCTGGCCGAGGCCGAGCAGAAAGTGAAGGCGCTGGAGGAGAACCTGGAGCCGACCTGGGAGGGACTGCTCAAACCGCTAGAAGAGATGGACCTGCCGTTTGAATATGCCTGGAGTCCGGTGGGGCATTTGCTGGGGGTGAAAAACTCAGAGGCGTTGCGCGAAGCCCATGAAGAGGTGTTGCCCGAGGTGGTGGTGTTTTCTTTGCGGGCGCAGCAGAGCCAGCCGATTTATCAGGGATTGAAGGCGATCCGAGAAGGCGAGACATGGGATCGGCTGGACGAGGGGCAGAAGCGGGTAGTGGAGCTCCGGCTTCGGGCGGCCGAACATTCGGGTGTGGGGCTGGAGGGAGAGGCGAAAGAGCGGTTTAATGAGATTGCCAAAGAGTTGTCTCAGATCAAGACCGATTTTTCAAATCACGTGCTGGATGCGACCAAGGCATTTGAGTTGATTCTGACGGATCCAGGTGCTGCAGAGGGATGGCCGCAGAGCCTTCGGGGGGTGGCTGCCCAATCGTATCATCAATCGAAAAAAGAAGACGAGGCAAGTCCGGAAGCGGGCCCCTGGCGGATTACGCTGGACTATCCGAGCTTTATGCCGTTTATGCAGCACCATCGAGGGCGGGACGATCGGGAACAGGTTTACCGGGCATATGTGACCCGGGCGTCGGAGGGCGAGTTGGATAATAGCGGATTGATCGAGAAGATTTTAAAACTGAGGAAGGAACAGTCTGGCCTGCTTGGATTTGCAACCTTTGCCGAGTTGAGCCTGGATTCCAAGATGGCGCCGGATGTGGAGGCTGTGGAGAAGATGTTTGAGGAGCTTCTTTTGGCCTCGAAGCTTTATATGAAGAAAGAATTTGAAGCCATCGCAGACCTGGCGAAGGCCGAGGGACAGACCGAGAGGCTTGCGCATTGGGATATGGCATTCTGGTCGGAGCGATTGCGGGAACAGCAGTTTGATTATACCGACGATCAATTGCGGCCCTATTTTCCGCTGCCCCGGGTGCTGGACGGTCTGTTTGGCGTGGCAGAAAAATTGTTCGGGATTCGGATAGAGCGGGTCGACGGGGATGATGTGCCAGTGTGGCACGACGATGTGCAGTATTTCAACGTGTTTGGGGAGACCGGCGAGCAGATCGCTTCTTTTTATTTAGACGCCTATTCCCGTCCGGCAGAAAAGCGGGGTGGTGCCTGGATGGGCGATTGTTTGAGCCGGCGGTGGATGGGCGATGAACTCCGATTGCCAGTGGCACATTTGTGTTGTAACGGTACGCCTCCGGTGGGTGCAAAACCGTCGCTGATGAGTTTTTCGGAGGTGCATACCCTGTTTCACGAGTTCGGACACGGGTTGCAGGGAATGTTGACAACGGTGGACTATGCCGAAGTGGCGGGTATTCATGGTGTGGAATGGGATGCGGTGGAAATTGCGAGTCAGTTTATGGAGAACTGGTGTTATCACAAAGAGACCTTGCTGGGGATGACGTCTCATGTGGAAACGGGCGAACCGTTGCCCGAAGATCTGTTCCACAAGATTTGTGCGGCCCGGACCTTCCGTGCAGGATCGTTGATGATGCGCCAGTTGGGGTTTGGCATCATGGACATCCAGTTGTACCACCAACACGATCCGGAAGGCGAGGCGTCTGCTTTTGATGTGGGGCGGAAAGTGACGGAAGAGACATCGGTATTGTCACCGCTTCCGGAAGACCGATTTTTGTGTTCTTTTTCTCATATTTTTGCAGGGGGATATGCGGCGGGTTATTACAGTTATAAGTGGTCGGAGGTGTTGAGCGCCGATGCTTTTTCTTCATTTGAAGAGGCGGGCCTGGAAGATGAGGGAGCGGTGAAAGAAATGGGCCGCCGGTTCCGGGATACGATTTTGGCGCAAGGGGGGAGTCGGCCTCCGATGGAGGTGTTTAAAGATTTTCGGGGCCGGGAGCCGAGTACGGAGGCGCTGTTGCGGCACAGTGGGTTGGTGGGGGAATCGGGATAGAATAGCCCGTGTTCGGGATCCGACGTAGCGGTCTGTACACTGGGTTCAAGATTTTGGGTTCCAGGTTTTTGATGGGTGCTTTGGACCTTGAATTTTGGACCCGGATTTTTTATGCTGAGACCCGGACGAATACCATGATCGATCGGGCGGTTTCGTTTCCGGAGGTGAGGGTGCTGGAAATGGTGATGCGCTGGCTGTCCTGGGAGAGTTCAATGATCTGTTCGGCTACTGTGATGACCGTGGTTTCCAGGGACGATTCCGGTGCGGGCGGCGTTGCCTGGAAAGATTCGTTGTTGGTGATATTGAGGAGGATGACGTTGCCAACGGTGGTGTAGGTGCCTTCCGAGAATTCTCGGGAGTTGATTGCGGGGATGAGAACGTCGAAGGTGAAGCGGGTTTCGGTGAGGATGAGGGTGCCTACAATGGTAGGTGGGATGAAGGTGTTTTCCCGATTGCCGTTGACGACGGTTTGCCGTTCGATGGTATAGGTGCCGGGGAAATGGAGCGGGCTCACGACCGGCGGAATTTTTCCGCAGGAGAGGGCGGTGACAAGCACCAATAGAGAGAGCATGTAGCGGGTCATGGGAACTCCGGTTTTGTTGTGGCGCCCGGCTATCGTGTTCGGCAAGGTAGGAAGAACCCGGGCACTTGTCAACCGATCCATTATTATTTGGGACCTGACGGACGTCGGGTGGTAAGGAGAAGCGGATGCAGATCGGGATTTTTGAAAAAACGTTTGAGCGGGACTCTCTGGAGGAGACGCTGGATGCGGTTCGGGATCACGGATTTTCGTGTGTGCAGTTTCACCTGGATGTTGCAGGAGTGGAGCCGATGCCAGAGGTGATTCCAGACGCACTTTGCGAGCGTGTTCGGAATGCGATGGGGGAACGGGGAATTGAGATGGGGGCGGTTTCGGGGACGTTTAATATGATTCATCCGGATGAGGAGACACGGGAGGATGGGCTGAAACGATTGGAGGTGTTGGCACAGGCGTGTGGCAAATTGGGGACGAAGGTGATTACGCTGTGTTCGGGAACGCGGAGTCGGGAGTCGATGTGGCGGTCGCATCCGGACAACCGGACACCGGAGGCGTGGGCGGATTTGCTGGTTGCGATGGAGCGAGCCGCTCAGATTGGCGAGGAGAACGGAGTGGTGATGGCATTTGAGCCGGAGGTGGCCAATGTGGTGGATTCGGCGAAAAGGGGGCGAAAGGTCTTGGACGAGATCGGATCGCCGAATTTGAAGGTGGTGATGGATGGGGCCAATATTTATCATGAGGGGGAACTGGCCCGGATGCACGAGATGCTGGACGAGGCGTTTGATCTTCTGGGCGACGATATTGCACATGCCCATGCAAAGGATCTGGATCGAGACGGAGCGGCGGGCAAGCTGGCGGCGGGCACCGGGCTTTTGGATTATGATTATTATTTGGGTTTGCTGGACAAGGTGGGATTTGACGGGCCACTGGTGTTGCACGGGTTGACGGAGGACCAAGTTCCGTTTTGTCGGGATTTCTTAATTGGAAAGCTGAAAGATGGGCAGACACTATGAAAGCGTCATTCTGGCATAAGCGGTGGGAACAGAATCGGACCGGGTTTCATCAGGACGCGGTGAATGGGTGTTTGGAGGCACACTGGAACCAGGTGGGTGTATCGGCAGGATCCTGCGTTTTGGTGCCGTTGTGTGGAAAGAGCCTGGATATGATGTGGTTGAAGGATCAGGGGCATTCGGTGCTGGGTGTAGAGTTGAGTCCGGTTGCGGTCCAGGCGTTTTTTGAGGAGAACGGGCTGGAGGCTCAAAAGCGGGAACAGGGTGAATTGATGCGTTCGGAAGCGAATGGAATCGCGCTTTTGTGCGGCGATTTTTTTGACCTGACGACCGAAGATATAAAAGGTGTGTCCGGGATCTACGACCGGGGGGCGCTGATTGCTCTGCCGCCAGAGATGCGGGAGCGGTATGCAGCGCACATAGCGAATTTGTTTACTGAAGGTGTGAAGGCGCTGCTGATTGGGATTGATTATCCGCAAAAAGAGATGAACGGGCCTCCGTTTGCGGTGAGCGAAGGGGAGATACGGACTTTGTTTGGAGGCGCATTTGAAATCAAGCATCTGGAGACCCAAGATGTGCTGGCGGATCATCAGCGATTTAAGGATCGGGGGTTGACGGCGTTGACGGAGAGTGCGTATTTGATGAGGCGGGTGGGGTGATCGCTCGATGGCCCTCTCCCCGTTTCAGGAACGCTGGACGCGGTTCTGAAACATTCCTCTCCCGCAAGCGGGTTCAGGGGCGGACAGGTGAAAAAGGTTTACAAATGCAAAGAGGCGATGCATAATATCTCTGTGAAGTTAAAGGAAGTTAAACAAAAAAGGAGATATCATGTCCGCCTCACAAGTGTATTATCAGATCAAAAGCAAATTGGGACAAGCTATTTCTTCCAAGGTCGATGAGAGCAGCTTGGATCGGTTGAGCTTGCTGACGGTCGGGATGATTCAGTCCCAAAGCATCTCCCCCTCTCAAATGGCCGCAGGTCTTGCTCAGTTGGAGCTTTCTTCCGCCAGTGAAGACTCGATTGAACGTCGGATTCGACGTATTGAGAATGACTCGGAACTCACGGCTGAGTTGTGTGTGCATCCTTTTGCCAGGCAGCGTCTGCAGTATGGGCGTCCGAAAAGGATCTATCTCATCATCGGTCCGACCTGTCAGGATGACCGGATCGTGAAGGTGACCCTTGGGGTGTGGTATCGAGGGCGTGCCTTGCCGATTTGCTGGGCGATCTGGGAAGGCAACACGAAGTTAGAAAAAGAGGTGTTTTGGGATGAGGTGGAAACCCTCTTAGATCAAGCCAAAGCGATTTTACCAAAAAATATCGAAGTCGTTGTGTTAGGAGATCGGGCTTTTGGTACGCCTGCCTTTACCGATTTGGTTGTTGCCAAAGGCTGGCACTTTTTAGTGCGTGTACAAGATCAAACCCGTGTGTTACACCCTACTTTAGACAAAAAAGGGGAAGCCATATGCACCTTAGTTGAGCCAGGCGGTTTTCGCAGACTGAAGGCCAAGGCATTTAAGAAGCGGGGGTGGCGATCTTGTTCGGTTGTGGTGTATTGGAAAAGGTGTCATGAAGGTCCCTTGGCTCTGGTCTCCTCCTTGCCACCGGATTGGAATCTGATCGGGATGTATCGCCGCCGCTATCTCATTGAGACCCTTTTCCGTGACTATAAATCCAAAGGCTTCCACTTCGAAGACAGCCAAGTCACAGACTTAGATCATCTCAACGTCCTTCTCGTGGGCATGGCACTGGCTTGTTGGCTGTGCCTTTTGACCGGCACACAGATCGCCAGAGATTATCTGGCTTCGCCTGCCTCTGGAGGGAGATCCACTTTACCCAGAATTGGCAAACGCAGTCTGTTTTATTTGGGTTTGAAGCGATTGGGGAAATACCTTATCACCTCAAAATCCATTGTCTTGAACTGGCACTTGGAGGGCTGGGACGCACCGTGTTGGCACCAGCAAGTCCTCGATCATCATCGCCAAGCTTACAAACTCCGATATGATAAAGCCGCATAATTTCGACACTTATCCCTGTCCGCCCCTGAACGCAAGCAGGAGAAGGGAGAAAAGCGCGATTTGTCTGGGTGATCTTACAGGT
>JAPUJS010000409.1 GCA_027296045.1 bacterium
ATCTTCACCGATTCAGGCATCACATCCTCCTTAAAAAATAAAACTTGAAACCTAACAAAGTGTCCGCAAAAATGTAGCATCCGCCTTCAACGCCGCCTCCGAATCCTCCTTCACAAATTCTACCTCCAAATACCCGTCAAACCCGACCTGCTTCAACTCCTCCACAACCGCCCGGTAATCCACCAAACCCTGCTCAATCAAAGCCCGCTCATTGCTCCCTGTGGCCACATAATTCTGGGCGTGCACCGTGGTCACATACGTCGCGACCTGCCGAAGGGTCTCCATCACCTCCTCTGGCGTG
Organism: bacterium; assembly: GCA_027296045.1. GTDB lineage: Bacteria > Latescibacterota > UBA2968 > UBA2968 > UBA2968 > JAPUJS01. Next base: position 302 of record JAPUJS010000409.1, read on the forward strand.
TCGTGATACATCGGTTGAAAATTCATCCGGAAATTTGACCGATCCACCCCATCGATCAACCGCAAACACCCTTTCGCCGTATCCGACAACCGCCCATTATGCATCTCCACCACCAGCATCATCCCCGCATCTCCGGCACGATCTGCAAAGACCCGAAATCCCGAAATCGCCTTTTCCCACTGACCCGCATCGGCCTCTGCCGACCCCGTATTCCCAACCCAAACCCGGATCTTATCCGTCTCAAAATCCCGTGCGATCCGAATCGCATCTTCCATTTCCTGCTCAAAAGCCTGCGATGTAGGATTGGCATACGAACCAAACTGGGACACCTCCAATCCGTGAGATCGAACTGCTTCGGCCATTTGACGGGTATATCCTGCATCATAAACCGCCGGCAAATGGTCCGGCTTCCCCCAGGGCTCAACCCCGTCAAAACCTGCTGCTACAGCCAGATCCAGCACCGCCTCAAAGGGCCGATCTCGAAATGCAATCGTACACAACCCGGTTTTCATCCACATCCTCCTTCCCATGAGTTAAAGAACCACAATCGTTTGCCGCAACACCCGTCAAAATAGTGTGCATCAAAGCCGCTGTCAACGCCCAAAGCCCAACCCGGTTGAACCAATCTTCGGTTGACTTTCGCGCTTTGCTAATGTAAAATTGAAGGAAGTCGACACCCATGTACAGGGAGGGAAACATGGGACGGTTTCAAATTGGCACGCTGGAAGCCGTATTAAATGCCCACTGGGGCGACGTCTTTCACAAAGCCAAATCGCTCGGTTTTGACGGCGTCGAACTGGGTGTTTATGGACACAATTATCGGGAAAGCGAACTCTGGCTCGAAGGCGGTTGGGAAGATCTCCGCAAACGGTCGGAATCTGCAGCCATGCCCATCTTATCGGTTTGCCTGCACACCTTCTGGACCTATACCTTTGCAGATCCAGATGTCGCCAAGCGAACAACGGCCAAACAAATTGCCCTGCAAACCATCTGGGCCTGCAAGTACCTGGGCGCGAAAACCATCTTGATCCCGGTGACCAACCCCCTCCAACTGGATCCGCAAGACGCGGCCCATCGGTGGACCGACGAAACCAGAGCCATTGCCGATGAGGCCGCCCGGTATGGCATTCACCTGGCCCTGGAAAATGTGGGACGCAGTCACATCATCACCGGAGAAGAAACCCTGGCACTTCTCAACGCCATTGATCATCCATCCGTTGGTGCCTACTTCGACGTGGGAAACGCCAAAATGCTGGGCAGGGATCCCATCGCCGACATCCAGACCCTCAAAGGCCGGATCAAACAGGTGCATATCAAAGATCCGCGCAAAGACCGCACGCCCTGTTATCTTGGCGAAGGCGAGGTGGATCTTGCCGGTTGTCTGAACGCCCTGGTCGAAGTCGATTACAGCGGCCCCCTGGTCTTTGAAACACCCACCCTAAATGACCCAATGCAAACGGCTGCCCAAAATCTAAAAACCCTTCAAAACATCATCGATTCCACATTCTGAAAAGGAGTTCCTATGTTTCTGGCCCTAATCACCCTCGGTTTTATGGGACTCACCATGGCCGTCAAATGGGGTACGGCTTCTGGCCTGGAAAAGAAACGCGCGGCCCTTTCCGAAGCATCGGAATTGAGCGGCCAGGCCAAATACCGCCTCAAAGTCGCCGTCCAAGAAGTGACAATGACCAACGGCGAAATCGACAAGCTCAAACGCCGGATCAAACAACACGAGCGGAAATACGACAAACTGACCAAAGAATATAAAGAATACCAGGCAAGTGCCGAGGAACAGGCCGTAATGCTCGCCAGGAAAATCGAACTGGAAAAAAAAATGGACGAACAAAAAGGAACCGGGAGCGGAAGGCTCTGATCAAAAGCCAGACGTACCAAAAAACGCCCACAACAAGCTTTGCTGTGGGCGTTTTTATCTTTGAAAAAGACCTCACCCCGTTCCAGAATTTCGTCGATACGTCCAAAATAGCCCTTTGGCGACCAGATCCGATTCAATCTGACAGGTCGTTTGCACATAAGGGGCCAGAAAAATCGCATCCCCCCCCGTCAACACAAGCGACGCTTTGCCGTCATCCAGGGCGTTCAATTCTGCATACAGACGATCGACCGCCCCGGCCATTCCATATACCACGCCCGACCGAATACAATCTTCCGTCTTTCTGCCCAATGCGCCATCCGGTGGCGCTAATATGACCTCGGGCAACAAACTGGCTCGTTCCGAAAGCGCCCAGAAAGACATCCTCGACCCTGGAGAAATGGTCCCCCCGAGATAGTCCCCGGCCCCGGAAACCAGATCCACCGTCAATGCCGATCCCACACCGGCCACCACCACGGCCCCATCCACAAGCCGATAGGCCTCCGCACACGCCAGAAGCCGATCCATCCCGACCCATTCGGGATGAGGAACCTGGATCCGGAGCCCCAAGTCCAGGGACGTATTGACCTCCACCAGAGAAACATCCCACAAATCTGCCACAGCCCGTTGCAACCGGTCGCTCATTCCCCGCACAACCGAAGCCACCGCACCGCCTTCTACATCCCCCACATCTGGCATCAACTGCCCCAACTCCTCCCGATACACTTCCCAGCGCTGGTCGCGCACCGTCGCCATCTGCACCTGCCCAACCTGTTTGTTCCCTTCAAACAGCACACATTTCACATTTGTATTGCCCACATCAAAAACAATCACCCGACTCAAATCAGACCCCTTTGGAAAAAAGAAAACCAAGTCGGCCCTGTGCGATCTTTGGCAATTCTACCCGTTGACAATCTTATGCACACTTTTTTTATCTGCTCCGGCTCAAACACCTTCTTCCAGTCCGACTGAAAAATATCCTTCTTGGCCTCTTCAATCGCAACCTTGGCTCCGGCCGAAAAATCCCAATCAATAATCAAGAATACCCACCCACGCCCAAAAGCATCCGCTCTTCCAGATCCGCCTCTTCCAAAAACGCCTTTGTCAACCCATCCTCCGGTTGTGGCCCTCCGTGTGGAGACTTGCGCAACCAGGTCGGTGTATAGCTCAAAATCAACATCCTGCGCTTTTTACGCAGCGTCGGCAAAGCCCGGTGCCAGAGATTGCCGTGAATCAACACCCCCCCACCGGCCTTAACACACAATTCCACTTCGCCGTCAACTGATTCCCACGCATCTTGGGGCGGCTCTCGATCCAACCAATTGTGCGAGCCCGGAACCACGGCCACCGGCCCTGTGTCTTCGTTCAAATCGTCCAGATAAATCAACGCATCGATACAATGGGGCCGTGAAAACCAGGGCGGCAGTGGGTTGGACACCACCCTCAAATGCTGGTGCCAGGGCGTCTGATGAGGTCCGCCTTCCCCCGGATAGGCAATTCGCGCACTCAATCCTCGCAACCGGACCAGGGGTCCCATCATCGCCCGGGCAATAGACAGCGTGGGCGGAAACTTCAAAAGCCCTAAAAACACTTCGTCTTTATCCATCAAATACCGGGGAATAAACCCCCAGGAACGCTTGCCGGAAGCGGCCCTGTCCCGCTTTCCGTGCTCCCGTTCTTCCAACCGATCCAGTGCATCCTGAATCTGTTGAAGCGCCTCTCCCTTAAAAAGTCCCTCTCGAACCAGATAACCCGACCTGGCAAACCCCTCCAATTCCGCAGGCGTGGCGTATACCTCAATATCCCAGTGTCGCCTTTCGGTCTCGTGATACTTGCCGCTGTTGAGCACTTCGTATGAGATCTGATGCCGTTCCATCTCTACGCTCCAAGTAACGGATTGTCACCGACTACATTTGCCTCTACAATTTGAGGTACGGTATAGGCCCCGGGCTCCAGGTCAAACGTCAAGGCCGCAAATACCACACCCCACCGATGATTCCACAAAATATAACTGCCCCCGGCACCCGCGCCAAACGCCCACCCGCTATCGGCCCCCGGAAAATAATCACCGTCTGAATTCGTCCACGTCAAATACCCGTACGGACATTCCGGAAACCGATCGGCACAAAACCGCAAATGGCACATCCCGTCATTGGGCCCCTCATAATTCACCCGCATCCCGTGTGTCTGCTTCGTCTCCAGTTCTTCCACAAACCACCTCGGCACCAACTCCCTTCCGTTCCACCGTCCCCGGGCAAGCGCAAAAAGCCCCAACCGCCCCATATGCTCTAAACTCAGCACAAATCGAACCCCATCCTCCATCTGACTGGAATTGTCAAACACAATCCGCGTGGACCATCCCTCCATCCCAATCGCATCAAAATAGGCCTCCCGCGCGACATCTGCATAATGGTCCTGAAAATCCCGCTTTCCGTAAACCCTGGCCATCGCATTGCAAAAATGCACCAGATTCCAGTCCGAATACGTCCACATCTCTCCGGGCTTGAACGCCGGATAATCTCCATATGGATAATCAAACCCCGCCGATTGTGTCATCACATCCCGCCACGTCGCTTCCGCGTGATGCCCCTCCAGTTCGGAAAGCCACGTACTCACCTTCTGATCGTACGAAGAAATCCTGCCTTGCAAAATTGCCGCCCCCACCGTCATCGCGTGCCACGTCTTGCGAAGGGATGCCACATCCACCGGTTCGTCAAACTCCCCTTCGGCGTGCACCAAATATCCGTGCCGCCAAAGCGCCCACCGTTGCGACCGCCGCTTTCGTGCATCCGGATGCGCCTTCACAAACTCATCCAACTCCCCGATCACCTCCTTCTTCAGCCCTACCGCCTCGGGCTTTCGCTGTTCCTGCGTCCCCATCCCCGTCCCCGCAGGCGGATAATAATATCGATCAATCATCGCCAATTCCTAACCGCAATGAAAACACGCTCAACCATCCCCCCAACCAATCGCCCAACCAAACCTCCGGGCAGGATGTATCGAAGTTCTGTGGCCCTCTGTGCTTCTCTGTGCCCTTTCGTGCTCCTGCATCGGGGGTGTGGGCGGTGTGGATCTGCGGCCCTCTGTGTGGTAAGGTGTTGATGGGATGGGTTCTGCGGCCCTCTGCGATCCCTCAAGCCAATACCAGCACCCAATCCCCTTTCCCAGGAGACTCAAACCGACAACTCTCCTTGCCTTCCACAATAACGACCGAAACAGGATCTCCGGTCCTTGGATCGAACCACACGCCCCGCATCCCATTTTGCAAGCCCTTTAGATGCACCGCCTCTCCCTCGGGCGTATACACCACGGCCAGATCCCCTGCTTCCGACCGCGCGGCCAGAATATGGGCGCCGACCGCCTGCTCACCGGGCTGCTCGACCAACAGATTGGGATCGGGAACCAGACGCCACCAGTCGATGGATGCAAACAGATCCCACAGATGCACCATTTGCTCTGCACCAGGCATCACCAGAGCATCCTGCCAGGGCAAGGGCGTACCCGTCCTGGGATGATCCACGGGAGGCCCGCTGCCGTCGTCCCACCCCCAAACCCCGTGCCCGCCATAGGTCACCCCTGCAGTCGGTGCATTCAATAAGCTCCAGTAAATTGCCTTGCGAACCGAATGATCGCTGTGCGGCTTTTTGGACTGATAGGCCACGTGATTCTCATAAGCCGGTTCCATATTGAGATAAAACTGGCGCGGTTCCGTATTCCAATCCTTCGAAGCGGGTCCATTTACAATCCAGTCAAACGTCTCCTCCCCATCTCCGTGACCGCTTTGATATCCCACCACATCCGTCCACCCTTCGGATCTGAATTCCTCCACCAACCAGTGCCGCCCCTGCGCGTGCATCGCCACCGGGGCGTGCACGCCTTTGCCGAAAACCGCACGCCCAATCGTCTTCCAACGTTCTGCCTTCTCCTCCCGATAATCCCCATCGCCTCCCAGAATCCACACCACCGGATAGCACCCCCACCTTGCAACCATATATTCACACAACAAAATGGCCTGGTCCTCCGGCAAACTCATCCCCGGATTGACCTCTGGATGTTCCCCACCCGAATTGGCCCACAACATCACCGGCGCGCTCAAAAGTTCTGCCTGATAAACCGCTTCCACACGCGCGTCCATCCGTCGAAAAAACGCCGGTTGAATCGCTATTTTTTCCAAACCCGTAAACGCCACCTGCCCCTGTATATCTCCATGGGGGGCTGACCGCCACTGCGTGGCCACCCACTGTGTGACGGTGAACTGCTGGCGTTTCCGTTCGCTCAAATAAAATTGCCACTCGTCGTCTGTCGACAACAACGCCCCGTTCCAGGTCGTATCGGCGAGCCAGAAAAACGGCGTTTCATCTGTGTGTATAAAATGACGTTTATCGGCCGACACCTGAATAGGGCCGTGCTCGTCAAATCGATTTCCACCTCTCAAGGGCCCACACAAAAAGCCCCCTTCCCGATCGTGAAGGCCCTCATTTTCCGCATCGCTGCAAAAAGTCCCGTACGTCCACTCCCCCTCCTCATCGGGCGAAAAACGGACCCGCCAGGTGCGTGCCCCGTCCCAGAAACCCAGCACGTGGTACAGCCCGCCCGAAGGGGAGGTGAGCATCACCTGAAGCGCAACCTCCTGAATTGGATTGTCATAGAGTTTGGAGCTATCAAAAGCAATCTCAATTCGTCCCCATTGGGTCACATCGGGTACCTGTATATGTCCGTTGCCTCCCATTTCTTCCATTTCTTCCATTTCTTCCATTTCCAACCTCGCCTCTTCATTCAAACTGCGCTACCGACTCCCAAATTTCTCAATCGACTGTTGCCGTCTGCTTCGGACGTAACCCCACACTGGGTTTTACAGCCGTTTCCATCAAATACGTCGCAACAATACGTTCCTCAACCACCGTCGACGACCCCCTTCACACAGACAACCGCATAAGGATTCAACGTCAGCCTAATCCGATCATCCAACACATCCTCCGTATCAATGCCATGTTCGCTGCTCCGTCTACCGCGAAATCTCTCCGGCTCAGACATCGCCATTTCCACATTGGTTTCATCCAGCACTTCCACACGCACATATCCTTGCAACCCCGGATACTGTACCGTCACTTCCCGGGCTTCCGCCGTCAGATTTGCAATCAGCATCCGAACCCACCGACCCTTCTTCAAGATCAGGCCGTCCACCAGAAGAGAATCACTGGATTTTGAAGGCACGATTTCTCCGCCGGACATCCCGCCAAAATCCACCAGAACATGGTAGAGCGGAAAAGCCCCGCCCGCCACGGATCGAAACTGCTCCGGTGCCGCACATCCTTCCTCCACTTCCATCACACCCCGCCACCCGGTCGTTTCGTAATAGGTAATGCTCTGCACGCCCGCCTCAGACAAATACTTCAAACTCCCCACCGTCCACCCGGCACCCAGCAAAGAAAGCTGACGCACATCCACCGATGGGGGCAATGTCCCCGGCTCCGGCTCCGGTTCTGGACCCGTCGCATTTGGATTGAATCGAGGACGGAGTGTCACCGGCGTCACCGAAATCGGCAGATCCCCCACAAACGTTCGGGCACTGTCCACCGTCCACCCCTGTGCTATCAGCGTCTCCACCAGCGAGGCATTGTCAAAAGCGTGCACCTGCGGGGTCACCGAATAAGCCACTGCATCTAACAGTGCGACCGGGGCTCTCTCCCGATTGAGCTCCGTAAAATAAGCATGGGTCCCGGCTCCAACTTGTGCCTCCGCATCATACTCTTTCAGAACCGGTTTGGCAAGCGCCACCCACTTCTCCGTCGTTCCCATCTCCTTTTCGTGAAACACCAGCCACCGGACCATAGAGGGCCGATGCGCTTCCAAAGCCTCGGCCAACGCCTTCAATTCTGCCTCGGCCCGATCACTCAGGAAAAGCGCCCCTTCCAATTTCACATCCAGAGCTTCCGATTCCCTCACCGCCCGTTCCAGCGTTTCTTCCCAGCCCGATTTGCTCAAATGCAAATCCATTCGCAAATGGCTGAGGTGCATTGCCCGGAATCGCTGGAGTTGTGTTTCGCTCAGCTCCCCACCGTGCGAAGCCATTCCCAGCCCAATTTCCGGCAACGGTACCGACGCGTCACCCCTCCAAGTAAAGGTCAATACATCCGCTTCCTCATCCCCCTTCGAAACATCTCCTTCCAGCGTAATGGTGACCGATTGCACCACCTTTGTTCCCGCCTCCAATGCCACAGGAAAGGGCAACGCCAGAGGGGTGCAATACGTCTTATAAGAAGCATCCGTCCAGTTCCGCTGATCCTCCATCTCAAACACATCGCCCTCAAACCCGATCCGGGCTTTCACCCCTGGCATCACCTCGTGCGTAATCGCCCGCATATCCATCCAGGGCTGGTGGGCAGAAATCGCATCTGGAAACCGCCCTTCTTCAACCGAACCGTCCGACTTCTCCACCGAACACGGATCCCCCGCACAGGCGGCCGGCGTATGCAAAACACAAAATCCAATTCGATTGCGACAAAACGCAGATCGGGCTTCTCCGTCCATCGAAAACACCACTTCCCCGTCCGCAGCCCCCGTAATCCGGCCTTGCCAAAAAAAATCGATCTCCCGTTCCTGGCAGGTCACGTCAAAGGTCAGGTCAAAAGAATTGGCTCCCTGCTCCACCTTCAGATTGTCAATTTGGGGTGCAATCGTATCCCAGTTCTGATCCCGAACCGCCGAATAAATCCCCCGCAGCACTTCCCGGTCTCCCAGCCGAATGTACCGCAAAAATCCCAGATCGGGCTCGAAAACCATAGATAGAGGCCCCGCTTTCAAATCGATCTGCGGCCCCGGCTCCGCCTCGCTTCCATCATAGAGCACCTGTTTCGAAACCATCTCTCCTCCGCTTGAAATTGCTTGCAATGCAAAACCCCGTCGCCCATCGCACTTTCGCCGGGCGATTCTGCTCAGGCAGTCGCTGCCCCCCAATACCGTTCCTGAGCTTCCCGAATCACTTGCAACGCCTCATCAGCGAAACAGGCGGCAAAAAATCGGTCTGACACGGCGCTCCGGGCGCATAAAAAAAGGAAACCTGCTCCCGATTTACCCGAACCCAACTCAAACTCATCGTCCGTGCATCGTCTCGGTGCATACAAACCGAATAGGCGCCTGCCTCAGGGATGTGGCCGCTGTGATACGCCCTCAAGCTTGTTGGATTCACCTCTTTTAGGGCCTCAAACAATGCAACTCGGTGGTCTGCCACGGCAGATTCCCGAAACGAAGACGACATCAAAGGAGGGGCTACATCCTCTTGAAACTGAGACGTCCGCCCATCCCACCGACAAATCGCCACGTTTCGACCGGGTTCAAAAACAGCGATCGTAAATGGACGATAGTCCGTCAGGCGCATTTGCGCCAAGCGTTCTACTACCACCCCCTGACCGGAGCAATCCAGCAAAGACAGCACCAGCAACCCCCGGCTGACGAACGGCCCGTCCTGCACAGCTTGTCCGTAGCTATTCATCAGCGCCACCGTCGTGCCAAACTGGTTCACACCCATCCAGGTCCCCCCGGCATCCGCATCAATCGGGACAATATATCGAACACCAGTTTCCGACCGAATTTCGGGAGGATAGGCCGTTTTTCTTGTGACCAGCTCATCCCGGTTAAAAAAAAGGTCGTAACCGTCTGTGTCAAACACCCAGGACATCGTACACATAAGAACCGTCCCGCACCAGAGTTAAAATCGAGACACACAAAATAATTCAATTTAAAAAAAATGCAATCAACAGCTCCCCAAAATCGTTACCCGGATAACAACACAAGCAATTTGTATCAACCCCATTCCAATTTTCCCTACGCATAGAAAATTACTTAAAAAAATATATTAAATATAAACAATATGTTATAATATAAAAAATACATTTTAAAAATTATTCGCACACACAGCGCCAAGTCAAACACAGCGAAAAAGCAGTGTTGTATTAGGCGACCTTCGACACAGCTTCAGCTGGGAGTGTCAACGAAAAAGTAAACTAATATCCAGCGCCTGGACCGAATGCGTCAACGCCCCAATCGAAATAAAATCCACCCCTGTCTCCGCCACCCCCCGCACCGTTTCCAATGTCACGCCCCCAGACGCCTCCAATTCCGGCCGCCTCCCATTTAATTTCTGAACTCGCGCAACCGCCTGCCGCATCGTCTCCAAATCCATATTGTCCAGCATCACCCGGTCCACGCCCACGGAGATCGCATCTTCCAGTTGCCCCAAATTTTCCACCTCCACTTCCACCTTCACCTCGCGTCCTTCCTGCGCCATCGCCCGCTTTACCGACATCACCGCCGGACCGATCCCATCGGCCGCTTCAATGTGGTTCTCTTTCATCAACACCATATCAAACAGCCCGATCCGGTGGTTCTCACCGCCCCCGGTGGCCACTGCATATTTGTCCAGCATCCGCAAACCCGGCACGGTTTTTCGCGTATCCAAAATCCTGGCCCCCGTACCCGCAATCGCCGCCACATACGCTGCCGTCATGGTCGCAATCCCCGACATCCGCTGCAAAAAATTCAGCGCCGTCCGTTCCCCCGTCAAAATTCCCTGCGCCGACCCGGAAATCACCGCCA
>JAPUJS010000041.1 GCA_027296045.1 bacterium
ATAGCGCAGGGTATCTACCGCGTGGACGGCGTCCACCGACAAAATATCTATCGCTCCGCGGCTGTAGGGACTGCCTCCTACCGCGTGTTTGTAAAACGTGGACCCTGCCGAATGCACCGGACCCCGTTTCTCACACAACGCCTTGCCCCGACGCACCACCGGACAGTATCGCCTCTGGAATGTCACGCCCGTAAGTGCTTTGTTCTTACGCGCCAGAATAGCCAGTTGCCGCGTCTGCTCGGAGTTGATCGCCGGTGGTTTCTCAACCACCAGATTGCGGACCATCTCCAGCACCGTAGCCGCCACGTCATACAGATATTGCGGCGACATAATGGCATACACTACGTCCGGCTTCTCTTTTTCGATCATCTGCTTATAATCGGTATACCGTCCCGGAATTCCGTACTCTTCTGTAACCGTCTGCAACCGCTCCTCGTCCAGATCGGACACAGCTACAATCTTTGCATCTGGATTGGCAGCCAAAGACGGGTAGTGTACCCTCCGCGCCCGGCCACCGGCACCCACAAAAGCCACGCGCACCTGCTTTCGAGAACGCCGGATTCGCTTTGTCTTTTTCGCTTTCTTTGCTTTTGCCATTCTTATTTCTCCTTTTGTTTTGTCCGTATCACGTTGACAAACTGCCCTCCATCCGCTTCAGATCAATCCCCCTTCAAACCATTCCCCCGATCCGTAATCCGCCCGGCTTTGGAACGCCCACCCCGCCAGACATCGTATTCGGGATTCGCATAGGTGTCAAAAAAGGTCGAAAGTTGCGCTCGAAGATCCTGGACCACCTCACCGGACGAACCGGCCAGATTCTGCCGCTCGCCGGGATCGGCCTGCATATCGTACAGTTCGTCCGGGCCGTCGGGGTGTCGCCACGTGTATTTCCAGCGATCGGTGCGGATCATCCGCGCATTTTCAAATTCGTGGAAAACCGTGTTGTCCCAATCCTGGCTGTCCCCTCGAAGGGCCGGAGCGTAGCTCGTTCCGGGTGACGTGTCGGGAATGTGTTCGGACAGGCCCAGATAATCCAGCAAAGAGGGGAAAAAATCGTAGTTGCAGGTGCGCCCTTCAAAAACAACTCCCGCTTCAATACGCTCGGGGTGTCGAAACAGAAGCGGAATATGAACCGCCTCTTCAAAAGTATGAAGAGGCCGCGAATGATCTCCCATACCCCACATCCCGTGATGGCCACCACACAAACCCTGGTCGGCCGTAAAAATCACCAGGGTATTCTCTTCCAGGCCATATTCGGAAAGCGCATCCAGAAGAGCACCAACGCCGTCATCCACACCACTCACAGCCGAAGCATACCCCCGGATGCTGATGGGGTTGTTCACCAGTTGGCGATTTTGTTTCAGCCAGGGATGAACGGGCTCCCGTGGAAAGCAGGGCAGGTCTTTGTCGGCATAATAGTCTGTGTGCCGGTTGCGATGCGTCTCCGTCATATGAGCGCCCAGTCCGTAAGGACCGTTGTAGGCCACATAAAGAAAAAAGGGCTCCTGGCGGTGATTTTCGAGAAAGTCCAGCGCGTGTTCGGTAATGACATCTGTGGTATAACGCGGTTCGGTATACGTCTGATTTTGCCAGATCAGTTCGTCATTGTAAAACGTGCTGGTATGTCCTTTTGGCTTGCTAAACCAGTACTCGAAACCTTCCTGAGGATGCAAGCTGTCCCCCAGATGCCATTTGCCGGACAACCCACATGTATAACCCTCCTGTGAAAGTACCCGAGAAAGATTGCTAAACTCCCCAATGGTGCAATACGCATCCGGCCCCATTTGCGAGTCGGGCTTTTCGCCGCCCAGATAGCAATGCACACCGTGCTGGGAAGGAATCAGTCCGGTAAAAAAAGTCGCCCGGCTGGGAGAACAGACAGAATTCACAGCATACGCATTTGCAAAACGCATCCCTTCCTCGGCAAGGCCATCGATGCAGGGCGTGCGGATATCCGGGTTGCCGTAACAGCCCAGCGTCCAGGCACCCTGATTGTCGGTCATAATAAAGAGGATATTGGGAAAATCCATACGTCTCGTCCTATGCTTAAGTGTCGAGAGTCCATCGGGTCCCTACCAGATGCCGAATCTGGTCTTCCCCGTATCAGTAATAAACTATCGTATCCCCGTCTATTTCATCTGAAGCCTGTGCTAAAACAACCGAGATCCAGAGAACATTGGGGATATGAATCATACAAAACCATCCCACAAGCTAAATCAAACACAATACACCTTGACAGATTCAATCAATAGAGAAATATTGACCAATCAACAAAAATATCGACCCCCCTGAAAGAGAACGGGCCGACAGAACATAACTCAAACCAGACAGACACCAAACAGAAAACAAACGACGCCAAACGTCTTTGCGATCAAATTGGGTCATCAGATCCCCAGTCCTTCTACCGCAAGCGGGAGAAGGATGTCTGAGGGTTGCCGTTCAGGCGCCCTTAGACGGGGTGAGGGAGCAACCATGACACACGAAGACAACCGCCCGAACATCCTCTTCCTCTTCACAGACCAGCAACGTCCAGATTGGTTTTCCATGAATCCGGAGATTCCTGTGCGCACGCCCCACCTCCAGGCCCTGAGCGAACGGGGCATCTGGTTCACCCAGGCCATCTGTCCCTCCCCAGTTTGCGCACCCTGCCGCGCCTGCCTGGCTTCGGGCCTGGAATATGACCACTGTGGCGTGTGGGCAAACGACACCGACTTTCCGCCTAACCTGTCCACCTACCATCGGCGCCTGCGCGACGAAGCCGGTTACCACGTGATGAACTGTGGCAAATTCCACACCGGCAACAACCAGGCCGGCACGCCGCCTCAATTTGCTGCAGGTATCGACGGCCGCGCCTTGCCTGACAAATGGGGCTTTTCTGACAGCCTCTTAAACGCCGGCAAGAACCAGGCCACCATCCTGATGAGACACCAGGGCACTCCCCAGGACGCCTATATGGCCTATTTATACGCACAAGGCCTGGCCGAAATGCACATCGACGATTATCGGCACCGCAGTGCAGAAGATGTGTGGACGGCCACCTTTCCCACACCCTTGCCCGATGAGGCCTATTTTGACAACTGGATTGCACAAAATGGCCTTCAACTACTCTCCAGCGCCCCGACGGACCGGCCCTGGTATCTGGAAGTAAATTTTCAGAACCCCCACCATCCGTGGGACATCACCGAACGTATGCACGCCCTCTATCGAGATCCTGACATAAACTTTCCGGCACCCATGCACAGCGACCTGAATGTATCTCCCGAGGTCCACCAGGAAGTCAGGCGCAACTATGCCGCGATGGTCGAGCACCTGGACGAATGCGTTGGCCGCTTCATCGCCGCTCTGGAAGCGCGGGACGAGCTGGATCGCACCTTGATCGTCTTCTCCTCAGATCACGGAGAAATGTTGGGTGACTACGGCCAGTGGCAGAAACTCTCGCCCCTGCAAGCGTCGGTGGGCGTACCCCTCGTCATCGCCGGGGCGGGCGTCAAATCTCAGGGTGCCTGCGATCTGCCCACAACCATCCTCGACCTCCACGCCACATTTCTGGACTACGCAGGTCTGGCCCCCTCAGACAAAATCGATAGTCGCTCGATGCGTCCCCTCCTGAACAGGGAACAGGAAGCCCACCGTCGGGTGGTGTATTCAGGCTTAAGCGCATGGCGTATGGCCTTCGACGGCCGCTATAAGCTCGTAAAAGGCTACGATCCTCAAAAACGACGCGGCGGGAACGACTGGGAGCCAATGCACGTGCCCACAGAAGAAGCCCAGAGCTTGCAAACAGAACGTGAGCCCATCCTCTACGAAGTTCACAACAACGAATATCAGAATACCGCAGATCACCACCCCGAGGTGGTCGCCGACCTGTCCCGGCACCTGGAATCGCTCGCAGGACCCTGAGATGCTAGATATCCCATGTCATATCGGCATCAATCGGCCAGATCGGACGCGGCAGATGCGCATACGACAGGCTGGCATAATCTACCGTACTGACGCCGGGAGAATTCAGTTCGATGGTGTGAGAAACAACGGGGTCAAAAGACGCCCGGTGAGCCTGATTGGATTTAACCACTAAGATCTGCTTTTCTTCCAGAAGAATACCCGCGCTCTTGAAAAAATCGCGATCTTTACCCGTTCTGCCCTGTGAAAAAATAACATCGATACGGTTTCCAATGCGCAACACAACCCGCGGGCCTACGCTGGCATAGCGAAATGCACCACCTTCCACCTCCCGCCCCCAGCCCCCGTGCGTGGGGCCACACACCGCATAGTTGCCGTCGTCAATCGCT
>JAPUJS010000410.1 GCA_027296045.1 bacterium
GGGCGTGGGCAGATCTTTTGGAGGCGCAGTTGATGGGGGTGGTGGAAGAAGAGCGGGTCTGTGTGGAAATAAAATTTTGACGGTTCTTGTTGAAAATTTTCGGTGTACCAGGGCTTACGGACGAGATCTGTAAGCCCGTAGTATATTGTACTACAATTTGTCGGATTTGGAAATGCTATTTGGAGGATGAAATGGACGGACAGGCGCATCCGGGGCTGGTGCGATTTTTTGACGGACTGGTTCGCAGGAGTTTTGGGGAGTTGGGATTGAGGGAGGCGGAGGTTACGGATTATGTCGTGAATTTGCTGGCCCGATCTGCACGGACAGACGCGCTGTATCGGGTGGGCGAGTTGAAGGGCAAGCGATTGGAAACGGTGGTTGAATTGCTGATGGAGGCACAGGGGGTGCCGGTGTCTCCAAATGGCGTGTTGCGGGAACGGGACGTGCGACAGCACATCGGGGATTATGCGTTGTTTATGAGTGGTATTTTTCGGGCTTATGCGGAGCGGCACGGGTTTTTGGGGTTCTATCTTGAAGCGGGGGAACAGGCGTATCGGGAGACGGCAAAACTGGACCGACAATTGTATCGTCCAGGCGCAGCTTGTTTTGAAGCTTTGGCGGGAGATTTTGAACGGTTGTCAGGGGCGCTGGATTACATGCGGAAGGTGTATTTTTATTCGGCGGCGATGCAGCATTCTTATTCGGATCTGTTAGAACGGTTTCAGTACTGGAATTAGATAGCTGACCTTTTTCATTTTATGTGACCCTCTTGTCCTTCTTTCTTCGAACTGATTCTATGAAATGGAAATACAACCTACTTTGGCAATTTTTGGCCTGCGGATGCTTCTGTTTTTCGTCTGGCCATGCAGAGACTGAATGGCAGGTCAAGACCGAATCTGTGGGTGTCGTGGTCGACAATTTGAGCAACAGCCCACCGTTTTGGGAATACCATCAGTCCATCATTGTTCGTCACGGAGACAGGGTCTATGTCACGATTATGGAAACCCTGGAGGCAGGATTTTCAAGCTTTCAGAAGCAGTGGACCCTTTATGAGCGCACAGAGGACGGTTGGCAAAAACGCTATTCGAGTTTGCCCAACCAGCGGCTGAACCAACCCCCCCTGCTTCTGGCAGATCGGCAAAACACGCTCCATGTATTTGCCTGGCCAGAAGGCGTGTTGACTCATTTTATGTTTGATATGACCGAAGGCTTGTTCAACCCGGCCGTTGGAAGCCCTGAACCGGGCTTCACAGAATTTTGGCCCTGGCTTGGCGGGTCGATCAACGCGTCTGGCGATATCCTGACGGTGATAGTCACTGCAGGTGATCCCCGTCTGCATTATTTGTTTCGTGAAGCCACCACTCAAGCCTGGACCCCGGGCACTGTGTTGACTTTCCCAGACCGCTTGGAGTCTCCTACAGGGTTCGATCGCCACACCTTTCCATTTGTGATTATGAACGGCCGTGAAGTCCATATCTTCAGTGCCCAGGATATCGAAGATCCGGTTAAAATCGCAGAAGGCGCCAGTTATACATTTTCTTCCCGTAGGCTCGATTACTACTATTCTCCCGATATCCTAAAAGAGCCTTTCCAGACAGTTCCGGTGGCTAATATTGAAAATACCCGTGGATGGCTGCACAACGACGATATGCTTTTGGACCGGTCGGGCACGATTCATATTTTATATTGGATACAACGTATCCAAAGCGACTTTGACACCAATTTAGCCCAAATGCATGCCTTTGGACCGCCAGGAGGTCCGCTGACCCACGTTGAGATTGGACGCCCAGGACAATTCACGGAGGGTCGGCTTTGGGAAGCCCCGGACAGCACGCTCTATGTTGTTTTACCCAGGTGGGAAGATTTGTATCTGGCACCACTGGACAAAGATGGAGGGCTCGCCAAACCCGCAGAGGCTCTGGGCATTGCCCCTGGGCTCTGGGGTACGCTGTTTGCAGGACAACGGATTTTTCTGGCCCCAGCACGCGCTTCGGTTGGGGGGGCTCCTGTTTTGGAAGGTCTGTATCGAACCCCTTTGGAACCTGGGAAAATTGAGGTTCGTTATTTTCGGGTTGATTTTCCAAATCTTACAATGACATCTCTGGTTGGCGATTTTGACAACAATGGCAAGGTCGACTTTGCCGATTTTCTGGGTTTTGCTTCCCATTTCGGACGGATGCGTGGCGCCTCAAATTTTGATTCCGGATTCGATTTGAACAATGATGGCCAGGTAAATTTCCCAGATTTTCTGAGTTTTGCTTCCCATTTTGGCCAATCAAAATGAGATGTGGCACAGCTAAGGTTGGCGGTGATCAAAAAAAGCTTATGGATAAACCATCCATAAGCTTTCTTTACATGTCTGGACACATCAAGAAATTTCTCGTACCTCGGCTGTTTCAAAGTCGATTTCCAGGAATTCCGCTCCGGGGGTCCAATCGGGGGTTGCGTATTGGCGTTGGCCGTCGGGTGAGAACACAAAGCCCCCGCCTGGAAAATCTTCGTCTAGGGTCCGGCCCGCCAGGGTTGCGACGACAATCCAGAGTCCATCGGTTTTGGCATATTGGCTCAGGTAGGTGAGGCACTCGCCTTCCCACCAGTCGAAATCGGTTTGCCAGTTGCGGGTTTTTTGCTCGCCGTATAAACCAGGTGCGGCCAGTTCAAAGACGATCCGAGCGCCTTGATTGCTTGTTTTTTATTTGAGGGTGAGCATGACGGCCCGGACGTCCATGACGTGTTTGCCCGGCACATCCAGGGCTTTGAGTACGAGATCTCCCCGGCCTTCTTCTAAGTGAATGCTTTTCAGGGTGAGGGGTCTGAAATCTTTGACGAGGGATTCACTACCGCGTGAAAACCGGTCCTGTTCGGCACCGATTAGGGGGGGATCGAAGGCTTCGGTTACCTGGGCCTGGACCTGGTTTTCACCGAAGGATAATTCGACGGTTGAACCGAGATCCGCTTCGGGACAGGTGTAGTAGATGATGGCTTCATAATCACCACTTTGTGTGACCTGAATGTTCCAGGTAAGTCGATCGTCGGGGCTGGTCCAGTTGGTGAAGTAAGAGCAGTTGGGCGCTTGGGCACTTCGTTGGGCATTGCCAGAAGGGGTGCCATCGCGGGCAGGCAGGGGGGTGGTTTTTGATGGGCTGACCGGGAACGGGCGATTTCTTTCGGGGGCCTCGTTGTCGGCTTCTTCATACCATGTTGCCAGGGCATCGGATAACTCGGCAGTGAGATCGGGGTGATTGGCGGAGATGTCCTGGTGTTGTCCCGGGTCTGTTGTGAGGTCGAATAAGTGGCCATCGTTGTCCAGGCGGTGTTGTTGGGTGCGAACACTGACTTTGCCGCGCTGATGGGTGAAGATCTGGCGATCGGGCCAGTCTTCTGCTGTGCCCAAAAGCAAGGGTTTGATGGTTTTGCCGTCGAGGGTTTTTTCGCTGACAACCGGGATCTCGGCAATGTCTGCGAGGGTGGGCAGGAGGTCAATGGCACCGGCGATTTGGGGGATTTCTGTGCCGGGCTGGATGTGACCGGGCCAGCGGATGAGGAAGGGGACGCGGACGCCGCCTTCGTCGGTGGAGCCTTTGCGGCCTTTCATGCCGCCGTTCCAGCGGGGGCCGTTGGGG
>JAPUJS010000411.1 GCA_027296045.1 bacterium
GCACATGTTGGCGGCAAATCCGGTGGCGAACAGGTGCAGGATTTTTCGGTGGCTGAGCAGGCGGTGGAGTTGATCTCCGGTGACAATCACATCGTCGCCCGGTTGGGGTTCGACTTCGGGAATGATCTTGCGGTCTTTGAGGATGGCGTCAAAAATCGGATCGGACGGGTCCTGAGGGCGGGCCCATTTTTCGTAGGTGCCCGATTTTTTTCGAAATTCTGCGGGCGGCCAGGAATCGGATGAGGCAGAGGATCCGGGGGAGCGGCCAAATACTTCCCGGTCGCCTGCATAGCCCGTCCAACCGGGATATTTTCGGGCGCAGTCGGAGCTGGGGGCGTGTACTACGGTGGCACCGATGGATTGAAATGCCTGGATGACCGGTTTGATCCGTTCCAGGGTGATGTCCCGGCCTCGCTGGAGGTGGGTTTTGACGTAGTGATCGCTCCAGACGTCTACCAGTAGGAGGGCGATTTCGCTGGCTTGAAATTGAAACGAGAGGGTGCGGTGGTGGAATTCGCTTTCAGTGATGCTTGCCCGGCGGGGCAGGTAATAATATCGGAGGTCGAGATGGAGGGTTTTCACGGTAAGGATGCCTTTCGCGAAATGGTGGGCGTTTTATGGTTTGGCGAAAGACAATATGTAGGGGGGATGGAACGGCGTCAAGCGGTTCGAGGAGAGAACCGGGGAATGGGACGTGCTGGGTCACCTAAAGAGAAAAAGATAAAGCCCGATGCCCGTCGACGGATTTGCTTTTCGGGGCATCAGGCTTTTTGTATCTTACCGGTTCAGTCTATCGGCGGGCCGAACGCCGATGTGAAGGGCCGCACTGACGAAAAAGGCCAGGTATAAAAATGTGAATCCAAGGATGATGCCCGGCAGGCCTTCCAGTGTGGAGAGAAAGAACAGACCCAGGCTGATGAGCCCGACACCAAGCATACCCTTGAGGGCCAGTAAGGGGGAGACTGGTTTTTTCATTTTGAACCCCGACTCAAAATGAGGTGTGTTAGGTTTCCTTAAATCCCGACGATTTAAGGCCGAATTGGGGAGACGTCTCGCTCGGATGTCATAGGCAAATGGTATGCCACATTCAGTTATATTATCGGATATTGTATGTTAAATATTTAATAATCAATAGATTAAATTTTACATGAATTTCAGGTGGATCCGGGTATTCCATGAGGGCACCGGTATAAAATGGACCTCTGCTCTCCCATTTTGATACCTGCACATTTGATTTCTTGATTATCCGCGAGGTGTTATGGGTTGGGGTGAAATCCCGTGCTTGTGTCCAGCACATCCTGTGCTGGCCCCTTCGGGCTTGCCTTCGGCAAGCAGTCTCCGGCATCCTGCCTCCGGCTGTACGGGGAGAGGTTGAGGCGACTTAAATCAGAGGAGTAAGTATGGCGACAATATTGTCTGAATCACAGGCTGGAAAAAAGGCGCTGGATCGCAAGGCCTGCCACACGGTACTGGTGGTGGCCATTACGCCCAGATTGCCGGATCAAGGTATTGATCTGGATGGGATTCGGAAGAATGTGGACTTTCTGGTCGAAAGTGGGGTGGATTTTATTATGCCGCAGTGCGGGACCGGATTGGTGTATGATTCTACCCTGGAGGAATTCGAAACGGTGGTTGGTGCATTTGTGGATGCTGCCGGAGATGCCGCTCTGGTTGTCCCTGGAATTGGACCTGGATATGGGCGGTCGCTGGAAATGGGGCAGATTGCCCGTTCCCTGGGCGTTGCCGGGGTGATGATTATGCCGATTGTTGGTCCGGCTTCCGATCGGGGAACGTATAACGGATTGAAGTCTATCTCTGAATCGGTAGGGCTGCCCATTGTTTTGTATCAACGGCGATTGGACATTATGCCGGTGGGTGATGTGCTGAAGTTGTGTGAATTAGATGAAGTGGTGGGGTTGAAATATGCGGTGGAAGATCTGGACGCGTTCCGGCAAATTCAGGATGGGGCGGGTGAGCAGGCAGCAATGGTGTGTGGGATGGCCGAAGATCCGTGTATCGACTATATGGAGCAGGGCGCGGTGGGTTTCAGTTCGGGGATGGCGAATTTTGTGCCCAAGATGAGTTTGAGATTGCACGGGCAGTTTCTGGCCGGCAACAAAGAGGAGGCCCGCAGGATCCGGGAACAGATGGTGCCATTCGAGGATTTCAGGGGCGAAGACGGAGCCCGGTACAGCGGTTCGGCCCTTCACGCAGCCATGGATTATGCCGGACTTGCCGGGGGACCCGTGATTCCATTTGCACAGGACGTGGCCGAGCAGGATCTTCCCCGAGTGCACACGATGGTGGAGGCGTTGCTGGCAGAAGAACGACAGCTCTAATACCTGTTTCAGATCACAATGTTATGATAGGTCAATTTTCCCTGCGCGTAAAAAATTGATCTATTTATATAACTAATTGATAAATATTAATTTATATAAAAATAAACGCAGGTATTTGCATTACTCGAAACCGCATCGGCCTCGTTTTTTACTTTGATACGGGCAATTCGGCGTATATTTTGTGTGAAGAGCGGTGTGTGCCGAAAGTTAAGGCGTCAAATTTCTTGCTGGGAGGGTCCATATGAGAACTTTTGGAAAGAAAACGGTGATTGTACTGGGGGTGTTCGTGGCAAGCGCTATAGCGCAGAACAACCCGGTGGATGAGAAGTGGTGGCCAAGCGAGTTTGGGGCAGATGACAAGGTGGGCGCGGTCAATTATATCACACCCCAAAAGCGGGTGGCCGCGGCGATGCTGGTGAAGAAGGGGATGACGGCTACGCTGGGGATGCCCTATTACAATGGAATGCCCCTGGTGCCGGGGCGGACTTTTGCGATGAGTATTCCGGGCGGAGGCGCTCCCACGCACGGGCCGTTCAACTGGCCGGGCGCAAATTATGATATGACTTTTATGGATGAATTGCTGACGGCAGAGATCGGGCAGGTGGGCACGCAGTGGGACGGTCTGGCCCATCCGATGATTCGGGTGCAGGGCGTTGAAGGCTGGAAGGATGGGAACTATTTTTACAACGGTCACCGTTTGGAAGATGTTGGTGGTCCTCGCGGTCTGAACCATGTGGGCACAGAACATATCGCTCAGGCGGGCTTTTTTACCCGGGGCATTTTGATTGATGTTGCGGTCCTGAAAGGCGTGAAACGGCTGGAGAAGGGATATGCAATTACGATGGACGATTACAAAGCCGCGTTGAAAGCCCAGGGCATCGAGGGCGTCGGACAGGGAGACGTGGTGCTGTTTCGCACGGGCTGGAACAGTTTGTGGAAGGATTATGAGAACCGCACGCCGGAGCAAATGGCGGCCGATCATGCCGAGTTCAATTCAGGGGACCCGGGTGTTAGTAAAGAAATGGTCGATTATCTGGCGGCTCAGAAGGTGTCGATGGTCGGGTCCGATACCTGGGGGTTTGAGCCTTACGAAGACATGTCCCGACTGGATGAGCTGGAATCTTTTGCCTACGGCCACATGAACCTGGTGGTCCGACGCGGGATCACCAATTTTGAGAACCTGGACCTGGATGTGCTGTCTCAGGAAAAGGCGTATGAGTTTTTATTTGTCTGGGCGCCGCTCAAGCTGGTGGGCGCTACAGGATCTCCCGGAAATCCCACAGCAGCCTGGTAGGTGGCGCAATGGACTGGAAAACCTTTGACATTTTAGATCTGGCAGAAGAACAGCGCGCCGGGGATCTGGATTATCTGGAGTTCCTGAAGGTGTCGACGCTCAGGACGGGCCTTTATGAACTTAAAGCAGGCGCCGAAGATCCGCAGCAGCCTCACACTCAGGACGAGGTCTACTATGTGATCCAAGGGCGGGCGGTGTTTGAGGCTGGGAGCGAAGCACGGCCTGTCGCATCCGGATCTGTCATTTATGTGCGGGCCGGTGTGGATCATCGGTTCCGAGAGATCACGGAGGACTTGCAAACGCTGGTCTTTTTCTCTGCACACACGTCGTGATTCGTTCTTTTTTTAAGGAGGCTTAATATGTCGAGTCGCAAACTGACGAATATTCTGTTGATTTTTATGTGCCTTTTCCAGCTGCTCATTTTAATGAATCAGTTCGACCTGGAAGTCATTCCACAGGTGTGGGCCCAGACCCATACTCGAAAACTTCGGTCACGCGCCGAACTGATTCCCGTTGCTCTGTATGGTCGGTATAAAGGGAGTGTAACCTGGGCCCCCATCGCTGTTGACGAATCCGATGCCCTTAGAGTCACCACAACCACCCCGAAGCGTAAAAAGTAACCGTAAATTTCTGTAAAAAGAGAAGTCATCGCACCTCCATTGATGTGAAAGACAATAAGTTATGTCCTGTTCATTTGCCTATGGGGTCATCGAGGGCTTTTACGGCAGGTCCTGGAGTTGGAAGATCCGGAAGGCGTACGCCGATTTTCTGAAGGCCAACGGTTTTGGGTTTTATATTTATGCTCCCAAAGCAGATGCCTATTTGAGGCGAAAGTGGCGAGAAAGCTGGCCGGAAAGCCAGGCGAAGAATCTGATGCGCCTGGCTTCTGTTTATGCCGACAAAGGAGTGGCGTGGGGGATCGGGTTCAGCCCGTTTGAGATCTACCTGCGTTTTGATGGCCCGGCCAGACAGGCTTTGGAAGAGAAGGTGCGGGCCATCAATCGCTTCAACCCGGATATTCTGTGTGTGCTTCTGGACGACATGAAAGGGGATGTTCCAAGACTGGCCGAAACTCAGGCGGAGGTCTTTCAGCATATTGCAGATTTGAGCACCGCACGCAGGTTTATCCTGTGTCCAACGTATTATACGTTCGATCCGATTCTGGAAAGAATATTCGGGGACATGCCCGAGGGCTACTGGTCCGAACTGGGCAAACGGATCGATCCGGCTGCCGATATTTTCTGGACCGGGCCGAGGGTGTGTTCGACCGAATATCCCGAGCGCCACTTAAAAGATGTGGCGGACCGTCTGGGGAGGAAGCCTTTTATCTGGGACAATTATCCGGTGAACGACAGCGAGAAGATGTCCCGGTTTTTGCGCCTGGGCGCCTTTGAAAATCGTCCCCACCAGATGTCCGAGTGGACCGCCGGTCATGCGGTCAACCCGATGAACCAGGCCTGGCTTTCCCAGATTCCGTTAAAGACCCTGCACGCGTCTTATACCCTGAAAGAAGGGTATTTGCCCGGGCAGGCGTTTGTGGACGCAGTCGAATCCCTTTGTCCCCCGGAGTTTGCCCGCGAACTTTTGGACGATGCGCCGGTTTTTCAGGATCGAGGTCTGGAGGGCATCGACGAGAAACGGAAAGGGGAGTTGGTGGAAAAGTACGAATCTCTTCCATCTCCGTATTCCGAGGAGATTGTGGACTGGCTGAAGGGTGCGTATGAATTTGATCCAGACTGTCTGACGGATTGAAACGGGTGACGGAGTCCGAAGAACAGACGGAGTTGATGCTCTATCTTGCCCGTACGAAGGCGGGCGGAATGACCGGACAATCGATCGCTCTGACTGCCGGGACCGAATGGTAGATGGCCGGCATGGAGGCGTAGTATGAACGTCCTGATAATCGGAGGGTTGGGCTGGCTCGGCAAGGCGCTGACCGAGGTGGTGAGCAAACACCACACGGTGCGGGTGTTCGATCTGGAGACGGCCGAAGCGCCCCGCGAGGATCTGGATTTTGGGGGCGAGGTCGTATTCGGAAGTGTTGTGGACTTCGAGGTTGTGCGGTCTGCCGTTGAGGGACAGGACGCGATTATTCACGCGGCGGTGGCCAGCACGATTCTTCGGGGCCTGTACGAACCGAGCGATCCCGTTCCGTTCGATGTCAATGTGCGGGGGACTTACAACGTTCTGGAGGCCGCCCGCCAGGAAGGGGTGGGGCGGTTTGTCCTGATCGCCGCTGCCGAGACGCATGTGGACCATCCTCCGGGTGTGTTTGTAGACCGGAATACGCCCTATGCCGGGGCGGGCAGTATTTACGATCTCACCAAGCGCCTTCAAGAGGAGGTTTGCCGCTGGTTCGTCCAGCTCTACGGCCTTGACATCATCGCGCTCAGGCTGGGGGATATCCTGGACGTCACCCGGGGGTTGACTAAATGGGACGATGCGGTCTGGAAAAAGAGTATGGCCGACGGGAGCTGGATACACCGTCATGACGTGGGAGAGGCCTGCGTGCGTGCGCTTGAGATGGATCACAAAGGCTTTGATGTTTACCACCTCGTGGGTGCGCCGTCGGCCAAAAAGAGGTTCGATGTGGCCCGGGCAGAAGGCGTTCTGGGTATCCGATTTACGACCGAGTTTGATCGAAGACCAGCCAGCGAGCGGCGTTAGGTCGTTTAATCGTGATCAGTGAGGAGGCGTATCCATGATTAAGACAGCCGATGCCGTTGTCATTGGGGGCGGCATTATGGGGGCCAGTACCGCCCATTTTCTGGCCAAAAAGGGCTTTGGCAAGGTCGTACTGCTGGAGAAACGGAGTTTGGCGGCCGTGAGCACGGGGCATTCGGCGGCTGTGGTGCGTACGTTTTACTCCAATCATCTGACGCTTGATCTTGCCTTGCGGGCTTTGCAGATGTTTGAGAACGGTCCTGAGGCGCTGGGGGGCGACTGCGGCTTTCGGCCAATCGGGTATCTCTGCTTGATCGCTGAGTCGACCCTTTCTGCCGGACGGCAGGTGCTGGAGCTTGAGAAAGCGCACGGGGCCGAGGTGGCGGAAGTCTCGCTGGAGGAGATGCGGGAGATTATGCCGCAGCTCCACCTTGACGGGGTGATCGGAGGGATTCTGGAGCCGCATTCGGGCTATGCCGATCCGCTAAAGACCGTGCAGAGCCTGGCCGGGCGGGCGAAAGACTGGGGGCTGGAGGTTTGTGAGGGTGTGGGCGCGACCGGGATTCGGCTTGAGGGTAACCGGGTTGCCGGGGTGGAGACCGAGCAGGGGACCATCGATACCCGAGTGGTGGTGAACGCGGCGGGGCCCTGGGGTCGGGAGATGGGGCTGTCGGTCGGGCTGAACGACTCCATCCGGTGGAGCCGGGAGAGCGATCTGGTGCTGCGAAAGCCCTCCGATTTCAAGAGCTTTCCGGTGATTTCCGATCCCGACAACCGGATTTACCTCCGGCCTCAGGGCGAGGATGAGGTGTTGGCGGGCCTGGGGTTTCCCAAGGAAGTGGAGCCGCTGGATATTGACAATTACGACCCGGCTCTGGATGCCAGGACCCGGCAGCGTATTGAGCAGGGCATTTTTCAGCGGGTGCCTGACCTCAAGGATGCCGAATATTTGAGGGGGTGGGCGTCCCTTTACACGATTAGCGATGACTGGCATCCGATTGTGGGGCCGGAGCCCGAACTGGAAGGCTATTATGCCTGCTTCGGGGGCAGCGGACACGGTTTCAAGCTGGGGCCGCCGATTGGGGAGTCGTTGAGCGATATCATTATCGGCAATACACCGGAGATTGACATCCAGGCGTTTCGCCCGAGCCGTTTTGTGGAAGGGGAGATTTTTACGTCGGCGTGGGGAGGCGGAAATCGGGCTTAGAACTCTCGTAAGGAGGTTTTGCAGATGCCAGACCGTGTAGATCCCATCGCGTTTGAGGTGATTCGCAATGCCCTCGTGGAGGCCACTGAGGAGATGGCGGTCGCCTTGAAGCACAGTGCGTATTCGACCAACATCAAGACCCGGGCCGATTTTTCCTGTGTGTTATTTGACCGCCAGTTGCAGCCCGTGGCCCAGTGTTTTGCGCAGCCCACCCATCTGGGCTCCCTGGTCGAGCTGGTGCCGAAGGCTGTGAGGCAGTATGGGGTGGAGAACCTGGGACCGGGCGATGCAATCCTGACCAACGACCCCTATTCGGGCGGTGTGCACCTCAACGATATTACGCTTATCTCTCCGGTCTACTGTGGGGATGAACGGTTTGGCTATGTGGCCAACGTGGCCCACCACGTGGATGTCGGAGGGGGAGCGCCGGCCAGTGTGGGCGCGTTCCAGGAGGTGTATCAGGAGGGCGTGATCATCCCGCCGGTCAAGCTGGTGCGGGGCGGAGAGATTGTTTCCGACGTGTTTCGGCTGGTGCTCTCCCAGATTCGTTCCAAACACGAAACCGCAGGCGATTTGCGGGCCCAGATTGCGGCGAACAATACGGGCATGCGCCGTCTGAACGCCCTGGTGGACCGGCGGGGGTCGGAGACGGTGATTTTCTACATCGACGAATTGATTGCCTATACAGAGCGGCGCACACGGGCAGAAGTGGCCAGGCTTCCTAAGGGTGTTTTCAGCGCCGAGGGCTGTGTGGACAACGATGGCTTCACCGACCGGCCCGTGCCCCTGGTGGCCAGGATCGTGATTGCCGACGATGGGGTGCTGTTCGACTTTACGGGCTCTGAACCGCAGCGCAGGGCGCCGGTGAATTCCACGTATGCCCAGACCTATTCGGCCTGTGCCTTTGTGCTAAAATGTTTGATCGATCCCGATGTGCCGGTGAATGCCGGCTTCTACCGTCTGGTGCGCATGGTCGCGCCCGAAGGGACGGTGGTCAACTGCACGACTCCGGCCCCGGTGGTGGGCGGTTGGGAGACCCAGGCGCGGCTGACCGATGTGATGCTGAAGGCCCTGTCAGAGGCCCTTCCCGACCGGATGCCGGCCGGGACCAAGGCGATGATCTGCCACGCGGGTTTCGGCGGCACGGACCCGCGTACGGGCGATTATTACTGTTTTCTCGAGACAATGGCCGGAGGGTTCGGCGGCCGTGCCACCAGCGACGGGCCCGATGCGGTCCAGACGCACGGGCAGAACACCGAGAATGCGCCGATTGAAGAGACCGAGATGAACTATCCGTTGCGCATCCTGCGCTACGAACTGGTGGAAGATTCCGATGGGGCAGGCAGGCACCGAGGAGGGCTGGGGCTTCGCCGGGACTATGTGTTTTTGGACCACCGTGTGTCTTTCACGATCCTTGCCGACCGCGACCGCTGGGGACCCTGGGGGCTTTTTGGTGGGTTGCCTGGCCGCAAGGCCAGTTATTTGCTGATCTCTGAGGGCGAGGTCACAAGGCTGGGCTCGAAGGTGACCCTCGACCTGGCGCCGGGCGATGTGATAAGCTATCGTACCTGCGGTGGGGGCGGCTATGGACCGCCCGAGGAACGCGATCCTCACCTGGTGCTTCGGGACGTGCGCGAGGGCAAGGTGAGCCCGGAGCGGGCGCGGGAGGTTTATCGGGTCGCGATTGATACAGATGGTTGGACCGTGGACGAGGCGGAGACGGCCGGGCTGCGGGAGCAAGGGAATACCGACCATGGCCTGTAGATTGGGAATAGATATCGGCGGCACCTTCACCGATGCGACCCTTCTGGACGAGGCCACCGGGGAGATCCACACCGCCAAGGTTTCCTCCACGCCCAGAGACCCTGCGCTCGGTTTCAGGGAGGCCGTACATCGCATTCTGGCCGAGTGCGGGGTTGCGCCGGCCGATGTGTCGTATGTCATACACGGCACCACGGTGGCGACGAATGCGATTATTGAAGGCAAGGTGGCCCGAACAGGTTTTATCACCACCGATGGCTTCCGCGATATGCTGGAGATCGCCCGCCAGCTCCGGCCAACGATGTACGACCTACAATTTGAGAAGCCCCGGCCGCTGGTGCCCCGCTATTTGTGCTTCGGCATACCCGAACGGCTGGATGCCCACGGGGAGGTACTCACACCGCTGGATGAGGAAGCCGTGCGGCAAGTGGCAAAGCAGTTGCGCCAGGAAGAGGTTGTATCGGTGGCCGTCTGCCTTTTGCACGCCTACGCCAACCCGGCCCACGAGAAGCGGGTGGGGGAGATCCTGAGAGAGAATTTCCCCGAAGCGGTGGTGTCCCTCTCCTCCGAGGTCGCACCGGAGTTTCGAGAGTACTTCCGGGCCAGCACGACGGTGATCAACGCCTGCATCCGGCCCGTGGTGGCGCATTATCTCCAGCGCATTGAGGGCCGGCTCCGCGGTGAAGGGGTGACAGCGGAGTTGCTGGTGATGCAAAACAGCGGCGGGGTGTTCAGCTTTGCTGCGGCCAGTGAGAAACCGGTTTTTATGGTGGAATCGGGCCCGGCGGCGGGCGTGATTTCAGCTGCCTACCTGGGAGGCACCCTGGGCCACAGGGACGTCATTTCCTTCGATATGGGCGGTACCACAGCCAAGGTGGGGCTGATCCAGGACGGGACGCCGAGCGTGACCAAGGACTATGAGGTCGGAGCGACGGCCAGATCGGGTGTGGGGGCCTCCCGGGGCGAGGGCTATCCCATCCGAACGCCTGTTATCGACCTGGTGGAGATCGGCGCAGGGGGAGGGTCCATCGCCTGGGTGGACTCGGGCGGTGTGCTGCGCGTGGGGCCCGAGAGTGCAGGCGCCGATCCGGGCCCGGCGTGTTACGGCAAGAGGGGTGTTGAGCCCACGGTCACCGATGCCAATCTGGTGCTGGGACGTCTCAACCCTCAGTTTTTTCTGGGTGGGGAGATCGGGCTGGACGTGGAGGCCGCCCGGCGGGCGATTCAGGAGCGGTGCGCCGATCCTCTAGGGATAGAGGCCGTGGAGGCGGCCCACGGCATTGTGGAGATCGCCAATGCCGCGATGGTGAATGCCCTGCGCCTGGTGTCGGTCCAGCGGGGTTACGACCCCAGGGAGTTTGTCCTGGTGGCCTTCGGTGGGGCCGGGCCGGTGCACGCCAACCGTCTGGCGGCGGAGATGGAGATGCCTACCACTGTGATTCCCATGAGCCCGGGTACCACCTCGGCGATGGGCCTTTTGGTTAGCGATCTGAAACACGACTATTCGATCACACGGGTCGAGCGAGTCGACCGGCTGGATCCAGCGGTTGTGGAGGCGGCCTACAGGCAATTGGAGGCTCAGGGGCGGGCAACTCTGGAGCAGGAGAGGGTCGGGTCCGAAGACATGGGTTTCTTACGCCAGGCGGATATCCGCTATGTGGGGCAGAGTTACGAACTGACCCTGCCGTTACCGGAGGGCGAGTTGAATGCCGCTGAGATCGCCCGTGTGCTGGCGCAGTTTCACCGCGAGCACGACCGGGCCTACGGCTTCAGTGCGCCGGGAGAGCCAGCCGAGTTCGTGGCCCTTCGGCTCACGGCGACGGGCAAGATCGCCAAGCCCCGTGTGCGTGAATGGGAGCAGGATGGAAGCGATGCGGCTTCGGCGCAAAAAGAAACCCGATCCGTATACTTTGCCGAGAGCGGCGGCTATGTTGCGTGCCCGATTTATGACCGGTACCATCTGGGCACCGGATGTGTTGTGAGGGGTCCGGCAGTGATAGAAGAGAGAGACGCCACCACAGTAATCCATCCCGGGT
>JAPUJS010000412.1 GCA_027296045.1 bacterium
TCGCCTGCCCTGCGACGGTCAAAGCATCATGGGCCTCATCGACCGCACCGACACCGAAAACCGGATCGCTTTTTCCGAAGCCCACGAAGCCGTTGGAACCCCCTGCTTCATGGCCCGAAAAGGTCCCTACAAATACATCCACGTCCACGGCTATGACACCCAGCTTTTCGACCTGCAAGCCGACCCGGGCGAATGGCACAACCTGTCGGGTTCGCAAAATCACACCGACCTGGAAACCGAACTCAGATCCGCAATCTTAAACACCTTTGATCCCGACGCCATTGCAGACGCCAACCTGGACAGCCTCTACCGCCGGCAGTGCATCAACCAGGCCATGCAAACGAACGGCACGAGCTGGGCACACAATCCGGGCTTTGACCCGAACAAAAATGCCCAGGCGCAGTATCTGTCCTGACTGTGAAACGGCCGTCACCTGTATGACCTCGATGAAGACCCGCTTGAAAACACCCACCGGGTCGATCCACCCGACTACGCCGGCCACCAAACCCGACTCAAAGCGTACCTCCCCCGATCCTGAAGGCTGTCTATGCGACCCAATATCCTCTTCCTCTGCTCCGACCAACACCAGGCAGCCGCCTCCGGCTGCTACGGTCACACAGAGGTACACACGCCCAACATCGACAAACTTGCCCGAACCGGCATTCGCTTCGACCGGGCTTACTGCCAATCGCCCGTCTGTGTTCCCTCCCGCGGATCCATCATCACCGGCGTCTATCCGCACACCCACGGGGCCCGCATCCTGCAAGACGCCCTTCCTACCGATACTTATACCATCGCCCATCACTTCAAAAATCACGGCTATCAAACCGCTGCCATCGGCAAAATGCACTTTGTAGATGAAACCCAGAAACACGGCTACGATGACCGCCTCCACATGGAGGACTTCCGCAAAACCCTCCCCGAGGAAGAATGGAAGGCCTTTCGCAAAGATCAAAGCGGCTCTTTCACAGGCCGTCCCTCAAAACTCTCCGCCCGCTATTTCCAGGACACCTTCTACGCAGAAGAAACCATCCGGTATCTCGAAGAAAAGCGCAATCCCGACCGTCCCTTCCTTCTCTGGTCCTCCTATTTCATGCCGCACACGCCATTGGTTCCACTCCAATCCTTCTACGATCTGTACGATCCCGAAACCCTCAGCTTGCCCGAACGCAGCGACAACGCCCTCGAAACCGGATTTGAAGGTCACTTCATCCGGGCCCAACAACGCGGCTGGTATCAGCAAAGCGACGACGACCTCCGAAAATCCATCGCCGGATACTACGGCAACACCAGCCAGATGGACGACAATCTGGGCCGGGTGCTGAACACGCTCTACGACCTCGGTCTGGCAGAAAACACCATCATCGTTTACACCTCCGACCACGGCGAAATGGCCGGCGCACACCGCATGTGGACCAAGCACAATATGTACGAACAATCCGTGCGTGTCCCTCTCATCGTGAGCCTTCCAAATGGTACAAACGCCAACACATCCCAGAGTCACCTCATCGAACAAGTGGACCTTTTTCCCACACTCGCCGAATTCTGTCATCTGCCCAAACCCGAAAACATCCATGGAAAAAGCTTTGCTCCGTTGCTCTTGAACCAGGCTTATCAACCCCGTGAATTCGTCTATTCCGAATACGATTTCTGCCACGGCGTCTTTACCCAGGACAACCGCTACGTGGGAAAATCACCGATTTTGATGGTCCGTACCGATCGGTGGAAACTGAACTACCTGAGCTGGGAACGCTCGGAACTCTTTGACCTGGAAAACGACCCCGAAGAATTCACCAATGTCATCGATGAGCCGGGAAATGCGGGCATCGTAAAAGAATTGACGGAACTTGCAAACCGGATGTATGATTTATAAAAGGAGGGTACTTATGTCGACGATTCCCAATGGCACCAAAGTCTCGATGTCCGGTCATGAACTCATTTTTGGGGAAACCATCTTCGCAGAAACCCGATCGTCCAATGACATCTTTGAAGATACCGATGCTCTCCGACATCGCATCGAAGAAGAAGGCTATCTCATTATCCGCAACTTCCACGACCGGGCATCGATTTTAAATGCCCGACAAGAAATCCTGACCTATATGGATTCTCAGGGTGTGCTGGCGCCCGGCATCCCGCTGGACGACGCCATCATCGGCCCGGAAAATCGATCTACCCGCTTCCGTGACAACATCGTCAAACAATGGCCTGGCTTTCTCAATATCGTTGAAGGTGAAAACACCATGAACTTTTTCCAGCGCTTTCTGGACGGCCCTGCCCTCTCGCTGGACCACAAATGGTTGCGCGCCATCAGCAAAGGCCGGAATGCGGGTGCCCACTGCGACGTGGTCTATATGGGCGCAGGCACGAAAAAACTGTATACCATGTGGACCGCATTGGGCGACATCTCTCTGGACATGGGCCCCCTCGCACTCTGTTTAGGCTCTCACAAACACCAACAGCTCAAAAATACCTACGGCGCCTCCGACGCCCACCAGGATCTGATACAGGGTGCCTTTTCCAACAACCCCTATGACGTCATGGAAACCCTCGGCACCCGCTGGGCCTCCACGCCCTTCAACGCCGGAGACGTCGTCATCTTTGGCATGTATTTTATGCACGCCTCGCTCGAAAACACCTCGAACCGTTTTCGCCTCAGCAGTGACACCCGCTATCAGCTTGCAGCCGAAGCAGTGGACGAGCGCCACATGGGCGAAGATCCCGACGTCATTCCCAAAGCCGACCTGGAAGACCGAAAACCCATAGGCGAACTCAGAAAAGAATGGGGATTATCAGGGGTATAGGCCCTCACCCCGTCTTCGGGTGCCTGGACGGCAACCCAAAGACATCCCTCTCCCGCAAGCGGGAGAAGGAAACTTCTACCTGTAAGATCACCCAGACAAATCGCGCTTTTCTCCCTGCTCCTGGTTGCGGGAGCGGGGCCGGGGGAGAGGGCCTGGCCTTTGATAGCCTGAAAGATCACGCCCGGAAGATACAGAATCATTTACCGATTTTGATCCACAAAACCCATAAGGATTTACCCTATGCCCAACCAAACCGACCGACCCAACATCCTCTTTTTTTTCCCCGACCAGCTTCGTTTCGACTGGCTCAGCGACAACCCGGAACTTCCTATCCGAACCCCCAACCTGGAGCGGCTTCAAAAAGCGGGCATCAATTTCACGCACACCATTGTGGCCTCGCCGGTTTGCGCGCCCAGCCGGGCCACCGTGGCGCTGGGTCTGGAATACGACAACTGTCCGGTCAAAGGAAACGGAGATAATTTGCCACTCGACTCCACCACCTTTTACAAACGCCTCCGGGATTCGGGCTATCATGTGATGGGCTGCGGTAAATTTGACCTTAACAAAGCCACCTGTACGGCCAAACAGTCTGCCTGGGGGCTGGATGGAAAGCGCTTTCTGGACAAATGGGGATTTTCGGACGGTATCAACAACGAAGGCAAAGGCGACGGCAGAAGCAGTGGTCAGGAAAAACCCCAGGGTCCCTACATTCAGTTTCTCGAAGACCGGGGCCTGCGCCTGATTCACCTCGAAGACTTTTCAAAGCGCCACAAAACAGCGGCTTTCCCCACGCCCTTGCCCGAAGACGCCTATTGCGACAACTGGATTGCACAAAACGGTCTGGACCTCATCAACGCGGCTCCCGACGGACAGCCCTGGTTTCTCCAGGTTAACTTCAACGGTCCGCACGGTCCGTGGGACATCACCGAAAGCATGGTCGACCTTTACGATGCAAACGACATGCCTCACCCCTACGGTGCGGGCGAATTGCCCGCTGAAGAATATCTGGGCGTGCGCCGCAACTACTCTGCCATGGTCGAGAACATCGACCGCTGGGTCGGTGAATACCTCTGCTTGCTCGAAAAACGGGGCGAACTGGAAAACACGCTCATCGTCTTTTCCTCGGACCACGGCGAAATGCTGGGTGACCGCGACGAATGGGGTAAAAGTAAACCCTGGCATCCCTCGGCCGGCGTACCGCTCATCATCTCCGGCCCGGGCGTTCAGCAAAACGTCACCTGTCATTTGCCCACCACCATCCTGGACTTCCCAGCCACCTTCCTGGACTACGCCGGGTTGGACACGCCAGACGACATGGACAGCCGCTCCTTCAAAGCGATCCTGGAAGGACGCGCCGACAACCACAGAGACGTTGTCATCTCGGGATTGAACAATTGGCGTTTGGCCTACGATGGCCGATTCAAACTGATTCGTTCCAAAGCCCTGGGCACGCTCTTCTTCGATCTAGAAAATGATCCTCAGGAAACCACCAACCTGGCAGACGACCCTGCCCACGCCGATCGGATCCGTGATCTGGGTGCCTACCTTCCGGAGACCTTCTGACATGATAGGCGTCAACACACACGATCCTGATAAAGCCTTTGAAGGCTATACCCTCTTTTCCGAAACCTTTTCAGAAGCCCTCTGGGAAGTGGGCAAAGAAGCAGTCATCCACCTCATCGGCATGGACGGCGAAGTGGCCCGCACCTGGACCGTCACCGAGCACACCGTCCAGTCCCACTGCCGCTTGCTGCCCAACGGTCACCTCCTGGTGCCCACCCACGACCGCTCGGACGTGACTCAGTGCCGAAACGTCGGCCTCTATGAATATGACCCCGAAGGCAATCCCGTCTGGAACATCCGCTGTCGCACCGATCACGACTATCAGGTCCGCGACAACGGCAACCTGCTCATCCACACCATAAACGAAACCATGTGTCCAGCCCTGGGCCCCGATCTCAAGCGCCACCCCTACATGATCGAAGTCACCCGGGACAAGGACCTCGTATGGGAGTGGAAGGGAGAGGAACACCTGGAAGACCTGGAAACCTGCCTGTCTCCTGAAGCCTGGCAGCACGTCCT
>JAPUJS010000413.1 GCA_027296045.1 bacterium
GAGAAGGTGGCAAAGAAGATGCAGCCCCTCATTCAGACCGCTTTTCAGAACGGGTTTTCACCGAATACAGGGGTTGCCGAGGCAGTGCTGGACGCCGCGGATGAGGTCTTGGAGGGATTGCCCGAATGGTTGGGGGAAATCGACGGGTTTTATCTGAAACCAACGCTTACAACGTGTCTGCTGGAGTGGGAGTGGCTGAAGAGCCAGGAAAAGGGCCAGGACGGGTTCGCTTTTGCCCGGTGCATTCTGGACTGGGAAGACGAAGTCGGTCATGTGGGCATGGAGGAGGACACTTTTCTGGATTTTTTCACGCGATTGCCAGAGGCAGATCAAGAGGCTCTGTATCGGGGGCTGGCCGATTCTAAAACCATCGCGCCCTGGAACCAACATCTGGAAAATATGTATTCCCACTGGTATGTATTGTATATGTATTATGCTGAGTCGCGGGCACCAGAACAGTACATGAACAATCTTCTGGCGACCCTTTCCCAGCGTTGGCAAAATGGTCTGACGGTAATCGAAAATCTGTTGGCGAAAAAAGACTACGAGCAAAGTCTCCAGGCCGTTGAGCAGACGCTTGAAGCGCTGCTGCACTCTCGTCATCGAGATCAATCCTGGACTCCGGATATTGCTCTGCTGTTTCCGATGGTATCTGGCTATTATCACGACAGCGATTTCCAAGATCACAAAACGGTGCTGCGCTATTATCAGCAGGCCGCCAGAGGGTTGGGACAAACGGAGCTGGTCAAGGTTCTGGACATCCAGCGAACCTCCTTCAATCATTTTTTCGATTGGGATTGGATGTTCAAGACCTTTGAAGAGACGCCTGTGCTAGGAGAAGTCCGTCAGGCCCTGTTTGAATCGTGGCGTGACCATATTGTCCGGCAGGCAGGACTGCGTACCTGGCACTTAGGATCTGAGAGCGAGCACGATCCCGGATGGCTGGACTGGCTTATCGAGAGTGTCTCCGACGTTGAGAAGGGATCGTCCTGGTTTCAGAAAAAGATGGATCAGTGGTTGGCACGGTTGCCCAAAGAGATGCATTCGTCCGATGAGCATTTCGATTGTCTACGTCTTCTGACACGGGATCTGGCTGAGATAAACGGCAGGAAAAACGATCCATATGCTGCGTTTTTCGAGGTTGTCATTGAACCCGGAGAGTTGGTCACTCCAGATGACAAATTCCGACAAAAGTATCTGAAGGCATATGCACCGGTTGGACTTCTGGACAGGATAATGGGGTACTGGAAGAAGCATGTACAGATTTCGGTGCCCAACCCCCGGTACGTTCACAAAGCGGATTACACAGAACATGCTCAGTGGATGGCTGTGCTGAAAGAAATGGCACCCCGTCGTTATCAAGCCCTTTTGGACGAATGGCGCGTGGAACACCACCGTCGCAAAAATCTGTGGCAGGCGATGGAGAAGATGGGGCTCGGCTAAGGAATCATCGTATTGCAAAGGGAAAGTTGAATGGAGAAATCCGAACAGGAGGTCGCCATTTAATACTTTTCGCTGAACACCGGTTGCCGGATCTAAGCCATTTCCCTGGCAGATGAGGTCCATTTCAATTTCATCGGGCGAAACACCACCTGATGTAATTGCAGAAGCTTCCTACTGCTTTCCTCTGGAGTGGCTTCCTGATACAGATCGCAAAAAGTCGTGAGTTGCTGCAAATGCATAGCGCTCACGACTTGTTTTGTTGTAGTTCTGCATTTGATGGCTTATGTCAAACAATACCGACCTCACCAGACCCAATCAACTTCTGACTTGACTCAAGTCCACTTTGGGTTTTAACATTTCCCACACACCAATTGAGGGTCGGACCTGGGGGGGCACACCAGTCTCAACGTCATCGTGGTTTTTCCGCATTTGGGGCAGGTTGGAGGTTCGGGGCTTTGGGTGAGCGGATCCCAGATGACAGAGATGGCGGCTCGAAGACCTTCTCTCGCGGATTTTTTGGAGGTGTTTTCAACGACCATCACAGTGCTGATTATTTTGGGATAGGCGACCTGGAGGAGGCTGATGAGCCGGACGGAGGTCCGTAAAGTGTAGTTATCGGACATTTCCTGAAGACGGCGCTGACATTCAATTTGATTCACCCTGCGCTTGCCTTCCAGGGTTTTGATCCGTTCCTCCGATTTGACACGATCTGCGTCTGTCCATTCTGCTTGAGCATCCCGTTTGACGCGCTCCTTTTCGACCCGTTCCAGCAGTTCCCGATCGTTGTCCTGATAGAATTTGTGAATCCGCTGGGACTCCTGCTGAGTTAGTTTTTTCATAGCGACTTTACGAAAATTAAGGGAGGCGATCATTTTCCGTTCCACTTCTTCCCGGGCGATACGATACGCCTGATGCACAGAGATAGATTCTGCTTCGGGACAAATCAGGTAGTTTTCTTCAGAATACCGGGCCGTGTCCATTAGAACACCCGTCAGACGTCGGGCAATTTGCCGGTTGTACAGGTTAACCATCACCGGAATGAACTCCTCTTCCCGTTCATCCGTCGTATACCGCACTTTGAAGGT
>JAPUJS010000414.1 GCA_027296045.1 bacterium
CGTCATCCAGCTGGGCCCCTTTTCTTTTGTCTCCTACACCCACATTGGCCTGGTCGTTTTTTTCCTTGGACTGGTTTCGGGTATTGCATTTGATTTTATTTTTCGCGCCTATCGCAATGGCTATGAGTGCATCTTTCTCACGGTCGCCACCATGGTCACACTGGGGGGATTTTGTACCTATTTAAAAACCCCGGGCCTATTTATCGGTTTTTTTGCCGGGGCCTGGCTCATCAATACCACCGTTCGAAAACGGCAGGTCCTGGAGTTGACAGACAGAACCAGTGCCGTGCTCGAACCGACCTTCTTCATTCTGGTTGGCAGCATTATCGGTGGATTTGGGGGCAGCCCCTTTTTCAAGGGTGCTATGCCCTTCGTGCTGGCATTTGCAGTGCTGTTCATCCGAGTACTTGCTTATTTGGTAGCACAGTTTATCGGAAATCAGCTATTCAAGCAGGACCAAAGCCCCAAAGCTTCCTTTCTGGAAAATTGGACCCCGCTCGGAAATTTGGGAGTAGCACTGTCTGTCCAACTTCTGTTCTTACCTGTTGAATTTGAGCACAACGCCTTGAGTGCTGGCACACTCTTGGCCGTGATTTTGAGTCAGGTCCTTTGGAAGGCTCCCGCACCCAAACCTTTCTCCAGCCAAACCATTGCTGTCGAGTAGGTGCGGCACACCCAACAGACGTCCCAATTTCATGCGCATTTTCTTCCTTTGCTTTTTTCTGGGCACCCTGGTCTGGTTCTTTCATCAGACGCCCGATGCGGCGGCAAATCCCACCGTCTACATTGGTTTCTTGCTCGTCTTTCCCTCGGTCTTGGCAAGGGTTCTGGCAACACTAAGAATGCCCCCCTCCTTGGGTGCCTTTATAGCAGCGATCTTCCTGAGCTTTTCCGGACTCATCCCCAGGGCTGTATTGGAGCCCCTCCTTCCCTATTCGTCCCTGGCCATCATCTGGGTTGGGCTCCACCTGGGCCTATCTTGCTCGACCATACAGATTCGAAATCCCAGATTGCTTCTGGCTGCCGGCCTGGTTGTTTTGGCCTCATTACTGACCACTTTTTCGATCTTGCTGGTCTTCGACCTTCCCCTAGACCTGACCCTTCAAATCAGCTGTTTGGCGGGCTTTTCTGCCCCCTTATTTTTTTTGCTCAATGAAAAGAAGACCGCCGAGGCTTATCCTCTATCTCTTCTGACCTCCCTCTTTAGCTTCTCACTCCTCGCCCTTGTCCACCTGGTCGAAGGCCGCATTCAGGAAGTTTTTCCCAACCCATTTCAACGCTGGGATTATCTGATATTTATGGTTGCAATCGAGCTTGTTGTTCTGAGCTTTCGACAAATCAGGACACGCCCGGGGCGCTATATCCTGTTGGGTCTCACGACCTGTCTTATCCTCCTGGCAGCTTGGATTCGAAACTTTTCTCCCTTCACACTCTCTCTGATGACCGGATTTGCACTTTCCCTTCGTTTTCACACCCAACGGGGCGATATTCAGATTACCCAGGTACTCGCAGCCTTTCTGGTCCCTTTTGTCCTTGCAGACTTTGTCTTGCGCTTAGAACCGGTTGGATTGCTCAGCTTGACCTCCGGCCACTGGCAATTTCTGGTTTTGTACACCCTTGCCATGGCCGGCGGTAAATTCGTCGGGACCCTTCTAACCACCCGCGTAACAGGAATTCCCCTCCAAAACCAGCTCCCCCTTCTTCAACAGGGCTTGATTGCGGGGGTGATGTTCGACTTCACCCTTTCTACCTCGATGTTCACACCCTTCTTACAAGCCCCCGGCCATGCCTTAACAGTTGGCATGATGGTATTGACTGGAGGCTGCCTTCCAATTTTTTCGCTTGTCTTACAATGGGGTATTAAAAAAATAAAAACCGGCTATATTCGGGCTTCTGCCCGAACCACATAGCCGGTTGAAAGACTCCCAACAATTCAAAAATCAGTTTATAAACCCCGAGACAGAGATGGATTGTTGGATGAATCGTTCGGAAACACCGTGCTTTTGCACATCCCCCCGTTTGCCCACTTCCAACAGGTATCGGAACCGACCCCCTTCGTTCTTAAACGGAATTGCAACCCCCAGACTCACACCCAGCTCCGAAATCTGCGATCCGCTTGCCGTTGGGAAATACAACGACCGATAGTGGACCCCGCCATTCCATTCGATCCGCAGACTTTTTGAAAGCGGATCGGGACTTCCCATCCGATACAGCAGACCGCCCGACAAGTCGAGCGTGTTGTGCCTGCCGGGTTCGGTCCTGGACCAAAACCCGCGCTCAAAATCGACCGTCGCAGCCCAGTAGTATCCCCCGAGGTAGGCCACGCCGACTCCAACCACATAGGGCAGGGTCACATCGACCTCATTGCGAACCTCCCCTTCCGATCCCAGATTCAGGTTACGCAGTACTTGTCTCTGTTCCACCGAGGTTTCCACTTGAAATGCCAAACCAAACGCCCAGTGCTCCGAAGGCGTAAAAACCGCTCCCAAAGACGGCAGCCAACCCCTGTGGCTTCGTACAATTTGATCTTCAGATTTGGTCAACCGAGGATCTTCATAGGTCTTGATCCAGTTCTCCGTCAGAGTCCCCATCGATATCCAGTCTAAACGAACGCCTAGGGACAACTCCCGGCTAACCCGTTTGGCGACCCCGATCGAAAGTGCCTGAATCCCCCCTGTTGCCTCCAATTGCAGCACGTGGCTTTCCAGGCCCGTTCCAACAGAGTCCTCCACGCCGAAATCCATATCTGTCAGAGGCTCCAATCCCACTCCCAGAACAAACCCGCCCCGTGCCGGAAACGCCAGTTGGAAAGCTCCGAGATCCCCATCTGCGACGGTATATCGCCGCCCGGTTCCTTCATCTAACGATCTGCGCTGAACCCGATACAGGGCGCTCAGCGACGCCCGTCGAAACCCGGCCAACAGGGCTGGATTGACAGAAGAAAAATTAAAGCCGTCCATCAAAGCCCGGCCCGCCCCCCCCATCGCGCGAGACCGAATATCGACCCTACGGACCGGGTCACCCAGACCGTGAAAAGAGAAAATCGTGCCTGCCTGTAACGACCCGACCGATCCAAGGCTCAGGCAAAAGGAAACAAGAAGGAAGCTAAAAGGATACAAGCGTTTCACCAATCCAGACCTTTCTTTAAAACTCGGGGGGAAGGGAGTAAATGATCCTCAATCGGGCTGCTTTCAGAACCACCCACATCATGTCTGGGGGCAAGGCACGGGCACGCAACGCCAGGCCATCATTGTCGAAGGTCCCGGAGACCCACCCCTGGATCAACCTAGGGTCAATGGGAAATTCCCGTATGCCGGTCTCAAACTGAAGGCCCTGATCAAAAGCAGTAAATATCGTATCCAGTGGGGATGTTTGAAGGTCCACCAGGTGCAGTTCAATGGGCAGAATTTGCAGGAAAGAGCGATCCAGATCCAGATCCACTTCCAGAACAGCAGAATTGATGGTCGCACTCTTCGGGATAGAAGGGGGAATATCAAATTTCAAAATAGAACTGTAAAAGTGCCCTTTGGAGACCAGGAAAAGATCGGTGGGCGGACCCTCTCCTTCCCGCGCAACCATATAGGTGTCTTCGCTCACGTCGGCTTCGAAACGCGCCTGGTCACTCCCAACCCTATAGACGACTTCAATTTTGGGGCGAAGCGTCTCAGTTCCAAAGGCCTGGGACTCCTCGGAAATCAGTGCGATCAAGAAATCTTCGCCGTCTGGGTTCAGTAAAAAATCCACCGTGGGATTCTGTGGATCCACGCGTTGCGCATCGACAAAATAGGCAAGGGGTATGTCAATCTTCAGGCGGGAGGCATCCAGAACTGTAACCTGAGTGCCTTCGATGAATGAGAAACGAAAATCGATCTCCCGAAAGGCAACGGGATCGACAAAAAAAGTGGTGTCCGTCCAGGCTGTTTCCGGCCGGTGAACCGACCATTCATTTCCAGTAGCCAACTGGAGGCGATTGATCCCTAAGATGATAGATAGAGAATCAACTTGAAAATCCGCTGCGCCCGTCCCACCGGAGGCCAGGGCAAGTGAGTCGGCAGGAACCCGAAAACGCAACAGGGAACGGAACAACAGCCCATTCATTCGCCCCACCAGCAGATTGGCATCTCCCCCTTTGTCGGTGGGGGCGATCAATTCCAGGAAAGAACTGCCACCGGACAACGGAACGGCCGGAAGCTCCACAATCCCTCCAGAGCGACGCCCCACCAGTTGGCTTCCTACCGGACTCTGTTTTCCGGTTTCACACCCAATCGTGTGCAACAAAATTCCCAGCACCGCCAGTACCAACGTCTTATTCAACACCGATCTCCCAGATAAATTATGGTTAAAGTAGACTCGATTGTATAAAACGCCTGAACCCCAAAAACGTTTCGCCCTCAACTTCTTTCGATCCCTTCCAGACGCTTCAGCCCTGGCAAAAACTGATCTTCACAAACCCGCTCCCAGCTCATTTTTTTGGCCAGCTTGTATCCTTCCTCGATCAGGGCTGCTCGATCTTGATCTGAATGGGGCAGCCGATCCATCACCTGGCTGGCGACCTCCCAGCTTCGTTCTCCCTCAATCCAATCTCGCTCGGCAGCCCCCAACTCCCGCAGAGAATCCAGGTCTCGTTCTTCCCGCAACGTGACGTAATCGGCAACCACCAGATTGCGGGATTTTGCTCCTCCAGCCACTTGATCTACAAATCCCAGGCAACCACTTTTGGAACTCACCACACACAAAGCCCCCGAACTAAGGGGCTCCAATGCCGCAATGCCAAAAGGCTCATAGATCGATTGGCCGAACTCCACATCGGTGCCCAATCGCAGATTTTCAAACCCCATCTGCGCGGGCATCCGTTTGCCACAACTTTTCCGATCCCAACCAAACTGATTGACAAAAACAGCCTGAATCGCGGTTGCCTGTCGGTTAAATTCCCACAGGGCCCGCCAGATATCCTCTTCGGGCCCCACAAGATCGGGGGCTCCAAGCTGATGCCCCACGGGCCAGCCGTATTCGGCTTCCATCGACAGGATATCCGCTTCCGAACGTTGCCCAAACCCCGAAGAAAGAATAAAAAACACCCCCGACATCGCCTCTGCTGCAAACATGGTATCCAGGTGTCCCAAAACTCGAAAATCCCGCCAAATTGCCTTGCTGATCACAGGACGGGTCACATGGGTAAAAATGACATCGGGAGTTATGCCCACCAGGTTCTGTGCATATTCCTGGAGCAGCTTTCGAGAACCGGATCGGCTTTCCCAATCCACCTGGAGGGCAGGAACACCGTTGTAGACCCGTTGGATGGCGCTTGTCTGAAAGGCCGGGTCCAGAAAGTGCAACTCCTGAACAACCAGATCGCCCACAGCAAAAATTGCGTCCAGGTGATGGGTTTGGCAGACCAATGCATGGCGATAAAACGCCGAATAATCTCCAAACACATCGTCCAGACTCAAGCCCAGGGAAAGGGCCCGATCCATCAGATTATAAATCCGAATATCATGTCCGGCGTCTGCTTCAATCAGGTCGCGAACCGTGCTGACTTCATGGGCATAAAACACAGTCCGGAACTTTGGATCTCGATCCAGGTGTGCTTTCAAAGCCACCGGGACGCCCATATACTCGTGTGCCAGAACAAAATGGGGCCCCGAAGACCTTTTCAGGAGTCGTTTTACGGCTTCATATGCCGCTTCTGCAATATTTAAGTACAACAAATAGTCGTCGACCGTTTCATATCGATCGGACTCCAACCCCAGGTGCCGGTAAAGATTGAACTTAAAATTACGTTCTATCCGAGGGTTCAGATCGGCAGCATCCACCAGCAGTACTTCGGCTTCAACGGCTCTCTCATTTCCGCGAACAACACGTGTTCCGTAGACCAGATTGACGTTATAATCCCGTACTACAGGCTCCAATATCTGGGCGGTCCGGTCATCTCCCGCACCGGAGATGGAAGAAAAAAGAACCCTGCCCGTTTCAGAAAGGTTGGCTTCTTCGGAGGGGGAAAGCAAAGGCCCGACCAGAATAGACCGCCGGACTGCCTTCTGATAGGCTTTGGCGGTCAAAAGACCCTCCAGGACCGTCCCGATTCCGCCCATTTTCTGAACGGCCTCGTGGGTTACATGGACAATATTCCAGGCCATAAATCCAACTCAATGCATTCGGTCAATGGTGATATTGCCGGCCGCTTCTCCAGCCGCCACGGGGTTTTGAGGACAAAATCCCTCCAGATCGCCGGGCTGGGCACCCACTTTTCCATCCTGATCAATTTTGGCAACCAGATACATCTCCGGAATGTCGGCCAACACAATTCCCTCGCCAAACATCGGCGCCACATCGGCTTGTGTCAGCGTATACGCATAGGGAAACTGCGGCACCCGCATCATCTTAAACGCATAGGGCACCCCGCCATCGGCACGCTCTCTGGCAATGATATACAAATAGGCATGGGGGGGAATTTGGGTGGCAAGTTCTTTGGAAATACGGATCGTCCCACGCACCGAACCCTTTGTATCAGACGAAGGCGTTTGCCCCCCTTCTACAGGCGGATGTCCGGCCGGCAACTGCGTTTGGGGAGGCGGCTTGGGAGGCGGATGGGCACCTTCTTCATAATGCTGGCTGCATCCGTTCAAAGGCACCCACACCAGACTCAGAAAGCCCCCGCACATCAAAATACCAAAAAGAAGGCTGAATGGACCCCTCTGGACCCGCTTCAGCCTAAAAGCACTGCCTTGCGTCATGCTCATCTCCACTGCTTCACCCTGGTGTATCAATTTCTTCTTCCATCATGGTCAAAACGCGTGGGTCCCCATCGGTGATACCCACCACATGCTCAAAATGGGCTGACGGGAGCCCATCTTCTGCAGAAGCAGTCCACCCATCTTTGGCAACAACAACCTCTGGCTTTCCCATATTGACCATGGGCTCAATGGCGAGAACCATCCCTTTTCTCAAACGGGGATTCCGGTCGGGTGGAGAATAATTGGGCACAGCAGGGTCTTCGTGCAATTTGCGCCCAATCCCATGACCGACAAATTGCCGGACCACGGAAAAATTGTGTTGCTCGACCCAGTCTTGCACCGCAGTGCAGATATCCGACAATCGATCTCCCGGCCTTGCGGCTTCAATGCCCTTGAACAGGGACTCCCGA
Organism: bacterium; assembly: GCA_027296045.1. Lineage (GTDB taxonomy): Bacteria > Latescibacterota > UBA2968 > UBA2968 > UBA2968 > JAPUJS01. The sequence continues at coordinate 7,145 of JAPUJS010000414.1, forward strand.
GTCACCTTCAAGAGCTTTTCTTCGGCCTCCGAAATCTTTCCCACCGTTCGAGTAATGGCTTGATCCCCGTAATACCCCGCCAATTTTGCCCCAATATCGATGCTCACAATATCGCCCGGTTCCAGCACCCGATTCCCTGGAATTCCGTGTACAACCTGTTCATTAATCGAAATACAGATCGTTGCAGGATAGCCATGATAGCCCTTGAAGGCTGGTTCTGCACCGTGAGAGCGAATGACCTCCTCGGCAACCCGGTCCAGTTCGGCGGTGGTCACGCCGGCCCGAACCAATGGCTTGATGGTCCGATGCACCAGCCCCACAATCCGGGATGCAGCTTCCATCAAATCCAGTTCTTTTTCGGTTCTCAGTGCAATCAAGACATCCTCCCCATCAAACTCCCCGAATATAACAAAAACATCTGTTCGGATAAATGCTAAAGTGCATTTTCAAAAAATGAAGCGGTCTGCAGAACCGCGAATGGAGAACAGACTACGCCTCATTCCGACTGGCCAAAGTGCGAAACAAAGATCAGAAAATCCTGAAAATCGATGGGCCCGTCTCCATTCAAATCCACACGCTGATCAAACCCGCTCTCCTGATATGTTTTGCCAAACCCCTGGGCAAATGTCAGAAAATCGTCAAAATTGACCAGCACATCCCCGTTGAAATCTCCCACAACATCTGACGCCTGCGAAATACCAGCCCCCGCGGTCAAAGTAATACTGTATTCATGCCGGGTCCCGCTCGTGGATGTCACAAAGGGGATAAACACGATCTCCTGAAACCGATTGGCATTTGGAATCGAGATTGTGTGATCTTTGGGGCGGAAAACCTCAACCCTGCCATCTGCAATCAAAAGGACCATCAAGCCCCAGGTTGCGCCGCTGTTGAGGCTAAATAAGGCGCGAACACCGCCAGAAATTCCGGACGTCTCAACGCTGACATAGGCACCCCCCAGATAATCAACTCGTCCTGTGCTCGAAAAGGTCCCCCCTGAAACCAGGCTGGCTTTGGTGTGTTTAATGGAGGGCAAGTCGGCGGCCTCGGCATAATATCCCGATCGGCTCCGACTGTCGGTCAAATAATTCCAGACCCAAAACCGGGGCATCACATTGCCGCTTCCTCCCAGCGGCATCCCCGCATCGATATGGGCCAGGCTATAGGACTGGGGGTCTCGCTTCAGCAGCGTCTCCCAGACATTTCGCACCGATTCGGCCCCATAGACCTGCTCTAAATGGTGGGCAAAAACAGCGCCTCCAAATGGATGGAGCGTCCCTTTAAAATGATCGAGGGATTTTTCGGGCGCATCAAAAAAGCACGAAAATGAGCTGGTGCATGAAACGTACTGGTAAAAATCATTGACATCTGGATAGGCCACATCTTCCATCCATGTGGCCGTCAATTCCTGCCACCACGCCCCACCAAAGTCGGCATAGTAGCCAAACTGGATGGCATGGAAAAATTCATGGGCCGCCGTAACGCGCAGCCCATCCAATCCTTCGGAAAAATAGATAGATTCGGTAAAATTATTATCGACCTCCATGTAACTGGGCGTCACATTTTCGGGAAATATCTCGGGATAGGTAAATCCATAAGCAGCCTGGGTTCCCAGATTTCGAATATAGACATCGTAAAATGCATCGCCGTCGGAAGGAGGTGGAGAATACCCCATCTGGGTAATTTGCAACTCCCAGACCTCATCAAAAATCTTTGCAGCTTCATCCACATAATCCGATGTTCCATTTGCGTTGGCATCCGTTGCATCTACCGCATGGGATCCTGCGGTGTTGAAATGGATTCGAAAACGTCCGCCTGGCGAAACAATAAACTGCTGGGCAACCGGGCGTTGGAACACCGAAGCAAAGGTGCGTTTGCTTGCCCTGCTCAACCGATTCCAATTGGCAGCCAGTTCCATAATAGCCGACGTACCACAGACTGCTCCATCAAGACGGTAGGGACTGTTGGGTTCAAGCAGATGGGGTTGAAAATGTGCGTGTATCCGGGCCGAAATCGCCCGTTCCTGATCGGGCAACAAAGCCGTCTGAGACTGGGCTTCACCCCGACCTACCAGGCCACATAGTAGAAAACTGAATATCAAAATTTTTCCAAGCATTTCTATCCCCCAACATGCTATTTTCAATGGATATATTTCACCTTAAGATAAATAAAAGATGGGCCGAAGGCAACAGACCTTCGGCCCATCTTGGAGTCATCTCGGTTTGCTCGCCTACGGAGCATCCACAAAAATATGCTCGGCCACCCCCAGACCGAGTGAATATTCTGCTTCCCCCACCCCGAGGATCAACGGACCATTGAAGGGCGCTCGTTCTCTCACCTGGATGTCAAACATAAAGAAATACCCTTGACATGTGTTACAAACTGCATTATTATTCACCTGAACAGTCACTCAAGTAATAAAACAACGGAAGGGAATCGATGAATTCAGTTACGGAAAATGCCCCCGGTGCCCCCACCAAAAGCCACATCATTGAACCAGAAAAGGTCCAACGCGCCCTGCACGCCCTGCCCCCGGAACGTGTCCTCAACGGTTTGTCGGAGACGTTCAAGGTTCTCAGCAACACCAGTCGGTTAAAAATTATCCATGCTCTGTCCCTGGACGAGATTTGTGTGGGTGACCTGGCTGCTCTTTTGGGCAGCACCGATTCGGCTGTTTCGCATCAACTTCGCCTCTTGCGAAGCATGCGGCTGGTCAAATACCGCCGGGATGGCAAACTTACCTACTACTCCCTGGATGACCAGCATGTGTACGAACTCTTCCAGGCCGGACTGGAACACCTCCAGGAAACCTGAAGCCCTTTTCCCGACCAGATCCAAAAGTTATTGAACGAAGGAACAGTGCCCCCATGACCTTCACCGTCCCCGATATGGAATGCCCGGGCTGTGTGGCCAATATTGAACGTGCTTTAGCGGATCTCTCCGGCGTTTCCGACGTGCAGGTAAGCCTGGTAGCACAAAAGGTCTCTCTGACCTACCGCCCCGAAACGATCTCGCTGGAACGCATCTTTCAAACCGTTCAGGAAGCCGGATATATCGTATCCGAATCTCCTACAAAAACGCCTGCACCAAAATCCTTTTGGGCCCACAATCGCCTGACAATCCTGTCGGGTTTCTTCTTTTTTCTCGGCCTCCTCTTCCGGGCCATCGCAATCTCCTCTTTCCCGCTTGCCGGGCTTCCAACCCTGTTTTCCCCAGCAACTGCCTGCCTGATCCTGGCCGCCCTTCTGGGCGGATTCAACTTCATTCCAGCCGGCCTCCGGTCGCTGCGCACCCTCGCCCTGGACATGAATTTCCTCATGACCGCTGCGGTATGCGGGGCCCTTGTTGTGGGCGAATATGTGGAAGCCGCCACAATTGCTTTTCTGTTTTCCCTGGCGGAACGGCTGGAAGACTATGCGATAGATCGGGCACGCAATACCCTGAAAACCCTGATGGACCTGGCCCCGGAGCTTGCGACCGTCAAACGGGCAGGCCAGGAACGGACCGTCCCGGTAGAAGAAGTGGCTCCGGGTGAATTGGTCATTGTCCGTCCGGGCGACAAAATCCCGGTCGATGGAAAAGTAGCAGAAGGCCATTCCAGTGTGGACCAATCCCCCATCACGGGCGAATCCATGCCGGTGGAAAAAGCCCCCGGCGATACCGTTTTTGCCGCGACCCTGAACTGCGACGGCTACCTGGAAATACACACCTCAAAATCCGCCAATGACAGCACCCTGAGTCGCATTGTTCGTCTGGTCGAAGAAGCCGAAACACGCCGTGCGCCCAGCGAGCAATTCGTCCAAAAATTTGCCCGCATCTATACCCCTGTCGTCACCCTTATGGCCATCCTTCTGATGGCGGTTCCCACGCTGTTTTTTGGCGCTGACTTTCACACCTGGTTCATCCGGGGTCTGACCCTGCTGGTGATCGCCTGTCCCTGTGCGCTGGTCATTTCCACCCCGGTTGCGGTGGTCAGTGCTCTTACCGGTGCCGCCCGAAACGGTGTTCTGATCAAGGGGGGCAACCACCTGGAAGCCCTGGGCAGCATACAGGCCCTGGCCTTCGACAAAACCGGTACCCTCACCTCCGGCCTTCCCAAAGTCACCGACATCATCCCCCTGAACGGACACTCGAGGCAGGAGGTCTTGCAGATTGCCGCGGCATTGGAGCAAAAAGCCCGACATCCAATCGCCGAGGCGGTACTTGCAGAAATGCAGGATCAGGACATTCCGATGGCCACGGACTTCCAAACCCTGCCCGGCCTCGGGGTGTCTGCCAAATTGGGCGAAACCCGCTATCAATTGGGCAGCCCGGCCCTATTTTCCCAAACGCTTCCCGACCAGATCGACCCCCTCTATCGGGCAGGCAAAACGGCTTTTCTGCTTGGAACACCAACCGAACTATTGGGCATCCTGGCCGTGGCAGACCCCCTGCGCCAGACTGCTCCCCAAACCATTCAAAGCCTGAAAGCCCTGGGAATTTCGCATATCACCATGCTGACGGGAGACCACGAACGCACCGCCTCCGCCACAGCCAAACAGCTGGGCCTGGATTCCTGGCAGGCAGGTCTGTTGCCCGAACAAAAAATGGAAGCCCTCCAGATCTTGCAGGACCGCTACGGAAGCACAGCAATGGTAGGCGACGGGATCAACGATGCTCCGGCGCTGGCATCCGCTTCGGTCGGGATTGCGATGGGGGTTGCCGGAACCGATACTGCCCTGGAAACCGCCGATGTGGCCCTGATGACCGATGACCTGACCAAAATCCCCTATTTGCTCACCCTTTCCCGAACGGCACGCAAAGTGATACGGCAAAACATCTGGGTCGCCATTTTGCTCAAACTCGTCCTGGCCATTGGCATCTTCCCGGGCGTGGTCTCCCTTATCACGGCAATCCTGATCGGCGATCTGGGAGCTACGCTGGGGGTCACTGCCCATGCCCTTCGCCTGGCCAGAATTCGCCCGGAACCCAGTCATTGAATCGGCTGTGGAAATTTCTTACCATCCGTTCGGGTTTCGAGTTTTCACCCCCATACCGGGCAAGGCTCACCACCGAATGCGCAAATGCATCGGATTCAACGGGCTACAACGGAAGAAGCCCTGGTTTGTTGAACAAACCAGGGCTTCTGTTTCGTCGCCATATTGCGGCCTAAAAAGCCCTATCACGCTTCTTTTTCCATCCCCAGAAGGGCCTGCACCTCACTGACGGGCACAACGCCCGGGTCATTTTCCAACCGTGCCCAGAACTCCGTGAGGAACTGCTGCGCAACCGGATCATCGGAAAGCAGAAACTGCACAAAACTCAAGAGTTGCTCGCCCGTTTTGGCACTCAAAAGATGCTCGACCTTGCAAGCATCAATTTCTGCCTGGCTGTCGTCCAGTTGGAGCACATCTTTTAGAAACTTCCGAACAATGGCGCGTTTGGCCATCACCTGATCGACAATAAGCTTTCCTTTCTCGGAGAGTCTCAGGTGCTTATTGTCATCTTCCAGAACCAACCCTTTTTGCTTCAGGGTTTTCAAGGTTAAAGAAGCACTGCCCCGGGTGATCTCCAGAATCCGAGCCACATCGGACACCCGGGCATACCCCTGCTTCCCCATCAATTCGTTGATGGCCGACAGGTGATGCGCCACGCTGTGCGTGATCTCATTGCTTTCGTATTCTTTCCAAACCTCGCTACTGGTATTCATACGAGGTCCCCTTTTTGGACGACGGCACCTCTAAAACGAGCCGAAAAGATCCGCCGGGCAAAATCCTATCCCCCTTGACTTTGCCCGGCGTTTTTAGTATACCTATTTTTTCAATTCCTGCAAGGACTATCTCAAGGCATCGATCACGCAAAAGACCCGGAGGAAGACCGCAAAATGGCACAAACCTTTGAACTTGAAGAAATCGGCCGCCTTCCGCAACCCGATGACAATGTTGCAATTGCGACGCGCAGACTCGAAGCCGGCACCCAGATCGACCATCAGAGATCCTCTTTCACACTTGCGCACACCCTCCTGGAAGGGCACCGTTTTGCAGTCAAGCCCATCGCACCGGGAGAATCCTTGCTGTCGTGGGGCCTGCCCTTTGGAGTTGCTTCGCGCCCGCTTTCCCCCGGCACCTACGCCTGCAATCCCCAAATTTTGGAAGCCCTCGGGCTTCGACATCTGGATTTTGAACTCCCAGCAGAAGCCAATTTTGAAGACCAAATTCAGCCCTATGTCCTGGACGAATCCACCTTTCAACCCGGACACCAGGTTCCTGCGCTTTCGACCCCGGCCACCTTTCTTGGTTTCAAACGGAGTACCTCTCGAGGCGTGGGCACCCGGAACGTCATCGTAATTCTGGGAACCTCCTCCCGCACAGGAAGTTTTGCCAAACGCCTGGAGGAACGGCTTGCAGGCGAAGCAGAGCAATATGAGAACATCGACGGCATTGTCGCCATTGCCCACACAGAAGGCGGCGAGCAGGCACAGCCCAACAACCTGGATCTCTTGCTGCGCACGCTTGCAGGCTTTGTTACACACCCCAATGTGGGTGCCATCCTCTGTGTCGACTACGGGATCGAAGCTGTGACAAATGCGATGTTAAAGGCCTACCTCGAAAACGAATCCTACCCCCTGGACGACGTGCCCCACGCCTTCCTCACCCTGGACGGCGGCTTTGAATTCCAGCTTGAAAAAGGAGAAAGCCTTCTGCGTTCCTGGTTTGAAACGGTCAACCAGACCGCCCGGACAGAAGAACCCCTTTCCCATCTCAAAATTGCCCTCCAGTGCGGCGGTTCGGACGCCTTCTCGGGCATCTCTGGAAACCCCCTGGTTGCCTGGGTTGCCAGAGAAATCATTCGGAACGGTGGGGCCGCCAACCTGGCCGAGACGGATGAATTGATCGGGGCAGAATCTTATGTGCTCCAGAATGTCAAAAATGTCGATATCGCCCGGCAATTTCTGGCAAAGGTGGAGGCGTTCAAAACCCTGGCCGCCTGGCATGGCCACACCGCAGAAGGAAATCCATCGGGTGGCAACAAATATCGCGGGCTATACAATATTGTGCTCAAATCCATTGGTGCGGCCCAAAAAAAGCACCCCGACGTCTGTCTGGACGGCGTCCTGGATTATGGAGAACCCATTCCGGAATCCGGATACTACTTTATGGACAGCCCCGGCAATGACCTCGAAAGCATTGCCGGACAGGTGGCTACAGGGTGTAACATAATCTTTTTTGTCACCGGCAATGGCTCCATCACGAACTTCCCATTTGTTCCCACCATCAAAGTCATCACAACCACCGAACGCCATCACCTGCTCTCCAAAGATATGGACATCAACGCGGGGGCTTACCTGGACGGCTCCCCCATGGATCAGCTGGGACAGGAGATGTTCGATGATACGCTGTCTGTTGCTTCTGGCAAGTTGAGCTTTGGCGAACGTGCCGGCCATGCCCAGGTCTCCATCTGGCGGAATTGGCGTCAGACCGACCCCAGCCAGGTGGAGCCCATCCTGTCTCAACCGGCCTTGAAAAACGCCCCCATTCCAATCCAATCGGACGGCCAGAAATCCTCCCGGACATTTACAAGCATTCAAACCCCCCGGGGCAATGTCACAGATCAGATCGGATTGATTTTGCCAACCAGCCTGTGTTCTGGTCAAATTGCCCAGATGGCCGCCCAAAGGCTCACCGAAAAAGGCCTGGGACAAACACAGGGTATCTCCCGATTTGTGGGCCTGGTTCACACAGAAGGCTGTGGGGTTTCAGGGGGCTACAACGAAACCCTCTACACACGCACGATGCTGGGCTACCTGACTCACCCCACGGTCAAATACGCCCTGCTCTTGGAACATGGATGTGAAAAAACCCACAACGACTACTATCGCCACGCCCTGGAAGAACAGGGCCTGTCTTCCGACGACTATGGGTGGGCCAGCGTCCAGATGGACGGTGGCATCGACCAGGTATTGGAAAAAATCGAATCCTGGTTTATCACAAGGCTAAATCAGGCCTCCGCACCCGTTTACAAAACCACGGGCCTGAACGATCTTCGGGTTGGCCTGCTGACAGCCGGCCCGGTTTCCGCCGCCGCAACCAGTACCCTCACCCAACTCACACAAAAAATCGTCGGATCGGGCGGCACCCTCATCGTGCCAGAATCGGCGACACTTGTCCGGGAAACAGACTACCTAAAAACCCTTGTAAACCAGAAAAACGTCCAGCCAACCCTCCCCCACGGGGAGGCCGCTTGTCAACCAGGATTTTATGTGATGGAAAACCCAACGGAGCACTGGGTAGAAACTTTAACGGGCATGGGTGGTACGGGCGTGGAAATCCTGCTTGCCTACACCGGACAACATCCCCAACAGGGCCATCCTCTCATGCCGATGCTCCAGATCACGGGTGAACATAATATCGCCGCCCATTTTGGCGACGATTTTGACCTTACCTTTTCAGAAAACGTCGGGGAAAACGTCGAGCGCGTGGTAGACTTGCTCACCCAGGTCGCTTCCCGTGAATACACCCCCAAAGCAGTCCTCCAGGGCAATACAGATTTCCAGTTCACACGCGGCTTATTGGGGGTTTCGATGTAGCAGACATGTTCCACCACAAAACAAAAAGAGGCAGGACACCCGCCCTGCCTTTTTTCGTTTTTTCAATTTCTCAACTCCTACTTCGATGCATCGATCCACTTCTGCAATGCTTCTACAATCTTTTGTCCCTGATCCATACTGGAAATATTGAACCGACTTCTGGACTGATATTCCCCATCTCGTTTCTGATAGCGTCGAATCGTGACCTTAGGGGAACCGTATTCTTCGTCTCGCCGATTGTAATCCTGGTATAAAAACATTACCGTCGCCCAGGCGCCTTTGGTCAACACATGGCGGTCCAATTCCTTACAGATCAAAATGCCATCTTCTTCGTAATTCACCGTTATTTCGTCAACGGTTTCTGCCATCGAGTCGCCTCCTTATTTAGGTTTGTTTGATACTCAAACACCAAGATATCCAACGGATACCCGCTTTGCAAGCTCTCATTCTGTGTCCGAACCCTCCGAATTCTCCTTGAAACACCCTTTCGACCTGCCTATCTTCTTTTTTCAACCACCCATATCAGGAGACGAAACCATGCACCTTGGCGTTGTGGGCATGCTGCCCGGAGATTTTCGGACCTTTGAACCAGAACACCTTCAATCCGTCCAGGCGGAGGGCTTTGGCGGCGTAGGATTTCACCTTCCCGGAGACCGTGTCCCGGAAATCACCCCAACCGACACCCAGAGCTGTCGGGATCTCTTTTCAGACCACAATCTGTCCCTGGTTCAATTTTCCATCTCCTATCCCGAGTGCCTGTTTCACCCCCAGGCCGATATCTGCCAGGAAATCATCTCCAAAATCACGGCAGGAGCAGAAATCGCAGCAGGGCTGGGTGCGCACTACTTTCTAATCCGACCGGGAAGCCTGAACCCGGAAGGAAGCTGGACGCCCCATCGAGACAATTTCACATC
>JAPUJS010000415.1 GCA_027296045.1 bacterium
CCCGTGTCGATCTCCCGCAGCCGCTGATCGTACCAGCGCAGGTGTTCGGCGGGAATATCTATCGCCGCATCGGGACCGAAATCGATATCTCCGAAGGGCTCGGCACTCCCGATCAGCGAATGTGTCCACGGCCCCACCATCAACCGGGTCAGCCTCCTGGCCTGGTCTGTTCTTGCTTCGGTCTTCCACCCCCGAAAACACTTGAAGCCTTCGTGAATTAGGTTATCGTACCAACCCGTGATAAAATAGGACGGCGTCTCTACTTCTGTGTACTTGCCCTTCATACTGTAGGATGACCAGAAATCGTCGAATGCATTGTGCCGGATCACATCGTGGTAAAACGGCCGGTCCGCAATATCGTCCAGCGCGGAGATGAGCGGCAACCGCCGGTAAACCGTATCCCAATCGATCAACTCTCTCGGCGCATTCTGATTTGTGCGATCCCCCAGCCAGATCCAGTTCATCGCATTTTGCAACTGCAAAACCCCGTTGTAACGCAGGTGACCGTAATTGTCCTCCTGGTTTGCAATCGGCACCAGGGCTTTCACGTGGGGACACCGGTAGGGTGCCGGCAGGATCTGGGTGAATCCCGGATAAGAAACTCCGAATGTACCGATGTTTCCGTTGCACCACGGCTGTGCGCCGATCCACTGCTGGGTATCGTATCCATCTTGCGCCTCGTCCACATAGGGCCGCCACTTGCCTTCAGATTCGTACCGGCCTCGCCCATCCTGCATGACCACAGCATAACCCGCCCGTGCAAACCCCATTGCCCAGTCCACATACCGTGGATGCTGCGTGCTGTAGGGCGACCGGATCAGCAGCACCGGAAATTTTTCACCCTGCGCCGGACGATACATCGCACCGTAGAGTTTCACACCATCACGCATCGGCATTTTCAGGTCAAGTTGAATATGCACATTGGGTTCAGACATTTCGGATTCCCGGCCTGTTAAAGATCAGACAACCTTGCCTGCTCGGACTGTCAGCACCGGTTCAAAGCAGCCGCCGGGACGTTCGATCCCATCCACGTCTTGTAAAGGCGGCGCCTGATCGTTCCAGCGCAATACGCTCAGATCGGCACATGTCCCTGGCGCCAGCGTGCCGATTTCTCCGGCCAAGCCCAGATATTGGGCGGGCCGGGCGGACACTCGAACCAGGGCGTCGGTTTCTGACATGCCCGCTGCGATCAGCTTGGACATTGTGCGGGGCAGATCGTGGGGCGGGTCGCTGTCCACATGTCGGTTGTATTGATCGGTTGAGATGGTGTCGGGCAAAAAGCCCTGACCGATCGCCGCTTCTGCCACCGGAAAACTGAACGAAGCCATCCCATGACCGATGTCAAACAGGACGCCCCGTTCTCGCGCTTCCAGGACCACATTCGCGATCCGTTCGTCCTGTAATAGGTTTTCATCTTTGGCGTTAAAACAGTAGGTCATCACATCGCCCGCCCGCAGCAAAGGCAACTGCTGGTCCAATGGGCAGTCGGACTGCATTCGGCTGCCAAATAAGAGGGGGCACCCGGTTCGTTCGGCGGCTTCCAGTGCCCGTGCCAAAATCTCGCGGGGGTCCAGATCGCCGCAGGTGGCCGAGCTGGTATTGACGGCGATGCCCCAGATGGCGTCGCCCCCTTCCTCAATGGCCGCGACGCAAATATCTACATCGGCGTCTTCCAGGCGTTGAAAACAGCGATCGGGCTGCGACTCACCATAGGCGCTGAGATTGATGGCCAGTCGCACGCGGGTAGAAGACGCCTGGATGACCTGGTCGCGGTAATCCGGCCAATTGCGTGCACCCGCATCGCCCTGAGACAGAACGGTAGTTACACCTCGGGGCAGAAAATGGGTGTCCGGGTCAACGCCATATCTGGAGCCGCCACGGGCGGGATGGGCATGCATGTCTACCAGCCCGGGCAGGAGGAGGGCATCGGGATAATCCAGCGTTTCGCGGGCTGAAACATCAACATCAGGCCCGGAGGCAGCGATACGATCGCCGCGAACCGCCACCGCACCAGGACCATTGAGGCCGCTGTCGGCACAAAAGACCCGTCCACATCGAATGAGAAAATCGTGTTGAGAATCATTCATAGGAAGCTCCAGGAAAATGAACGATCAGAGCCCGAGCGGACCTAATCCAGTGTGGTTATCAATAGAAATTCCGCCAGATGATCATCTCGCGGGAACAATGTTGAATAGATATTTTGCTGAGCGTATCCTATGCTTATCCCAACACCACTCGCAGTCAGTCGCCAGCAGTCATCAACGCTTGCTCCGCTACTTTCGGCAATTCAATGGGTACAAACATTGACGATGAATAGAGGTAACCGTCAGGCTCGGACGTGTCCTCGTCAATGATACGGAGCATGCCCTGCGTCTTTGCTTTGGCGTCAGACAGCCTGCGATAGACTTTGCCCACGATCAGGCTTGCCGGATTACTCTCGTTGTCGATGCAGATCACAAACTCGCTCATCGAAGCACCCTCTTGATTTTGAAATCCTTCCGACCTATGCCATGCGCCTCAAACCAGTGGATCTCGGCAGTGCAAATGATACCACCTGCAAGTCGAACCGTTGCTACACCTTTCATCTTCCGCCAACGTCCCCTCTAAGTGCTTATAAAAAGTAGCATTATTGGGTAGCATAGGCAAGAAGATTGTAACCGGTACCAGGACGGCGAGCTTGGAGTGTCTTTGTTTTTTAAAAAATCTAACGTAATGTGTGACTTTTTTAGAATTGGACCAATCCCTCAAAATCGAGGAGATCTCATTGGAGTTGAATATTGAGGAACACGCACAGGGTATGTGCTAAGATTTTGGTGGTCCACAGATTCTGAAGATGCCAGGCATCTCGCACCTTCATCCTTGCCACGTGAAAGCGTTGGGTCAGTTGTGCAGACGGTTTCAATCAGCCGTCGCAGGGTTTTTGCCAAGTGAGGTAGAATAAAGGGTTTGCGCTCATCGGTCGGCTTCATATTGGATTTGATGGGGGTCAAGATTCGAACGGAATAGTCCTCTTGGCACCGTTGCTGCCAGTCCAGATCCAGAAAAGCCGTATCCCCCAACACATAAGGTATCGGATGCCACCCCATTGGGCAGCTGGAGCCAGGTCACGTCGGGATTGTCCACCTGGCTCTTTATCTCAGCGCCCAGCAGGCCAAAGAAAAGTCAAGATCCGACACCACCTGAGCACGAGACCCAGCAGGCGGGTTGGACGACAGATGACAGACGACGGACGACGAGAAAAAAACTTGACAAATCAATTCGAGAGGATTTATTAGTAGGTAACCTGGTGTGATACCTGTCGGGAAGGTTATTCCACGAGGTATAGATATACAAAATATTTGTTTTTATG